>NZ_JBIATA010000013.1:192208-239421 GCF_042891295.1 Streptomyces sp. NPDC001902
CCGGGTGGAACACCCCCGGACCCACGGGACGTAGCCGGGCCAAGGGGCCGGCGCGCCTAGCGACCCGGACGGGGCGACACAGATCGCGCAGGTGTCCCGGACGGTCGTGCTGGTCCTCCGCAGCGGCGCGTCGCCGCGACAACCACCTACCCGAGACCCCCGCAGGGCGGCGCCGCGGCCGGCGGGAGCGTTACGCGGGTTGCGTCGCGGACGCGGCGGTCTCCGTGTCGGCCGGGGTGCCGGAGGCGACGACCGTGGTCGTGCCCTGCTTCTTGGCGGTCTGGGCGACGAAGGCGCCCGCCAGTACGAGCGTTCCGCCGATGACCTGCGGCAGGGCGAGGTGCTCGCCCAGCAGCACCCACGCGAAGACGGTGCCGACCACCGCCTCCAGGCAGGCCACGACTCCGGCCACCTGCGGCGACAGCCGTCGTACGGCGACCACGCCGGTCAGGTAGGCGAGCACGGTGGCCACCAGCACGACCCAGCCGACGAGCAGGACCGCGGGCACGTCGGTCTCGCCGAGGGCCGCCTGCCGGGTGAGCACCGACCAGTCCATCGACCAGGGGCGGGAGACCGCGGTGAGCACGACGGCGCCGATGGCCAGGCCGTAGGCGATGACGGCGACCGGGTCCGGCGCGTCGTCGCCTTCGCTGCCGTGGTCGGCCAGGACGAAGTAGCTGACCTGGCAGCAGGCGGCGCCGAAGGCGAGCGCCAGGCCCAGCGGGTCGAAGGCGAGCCCGGACCACACCTCGACCACCGCGGCCATGCCGCCGACGGCGAGCACGACACCGATCGCCGCGGCCTTGCTGACCGCCTTGCGCTGGACGAAGCGCACCCAGCCGAGCAGCAGCGCGGGACCGAGGAACTCCACGAGGATCGCGACGCCGACCGGGATGCGGGAGATCGCCGCGAAGTAGAGCGTCTGGACGCCGGCGACGCCGAGCAGGCCGAAGCCGAGCAGCAGACCGGGGCGGCGCAGCAGGAGCGCCCGGTGCCGCAGCACCACGGGGAGCATGACGAGTGTGGCGCCGGTGACGCGCAACCACACCACGTGCAGCGGGTCGAGCCCCGCCTCGATCAGCGGCTTGGCCGCCACCCCCGAACCGCCGAACGCGAACGCGGACACCAGCGCAAGCCAGAGCCCGGCGTTCCTCCCCTGAGACACATGCATCGGGCCATGATGTCAGCTCGCGACAGGACCGTCATCCCTGTGGCGACTGTCGCCCTCGGTACGTGGCGGGCGCGGGCGCCCGGCCAGGACCGCCGGTTCGACCCCCGCCGACCTCAGCACCTGCGCCGCCCGGCTCCCCCGGTCGGCGACGAGCGCGGCGAGCAGGTCGGTGCCGTCGGCCCGCGGCACGCCCCGCTCCCCGGCGCGGACGGCGGCCGCACGCAGGGCCGCGGCGGCGGCCGGGCTCCAGCCGGGTGCGTCCACGGCGGTGAGCACGCTTCCGGCGCCCGGGTCCTCGACCGCATCCCGCCAGGCGATGCCGTAGCCGATGCTGCGCTGCGCGAGGTAGCCGAGGACGCGCGCCACCCGCCCGCCGCCGGCGGCGGCTCCCGTCGTACCGGCCGCGCCCGCCGCACCGTCCACGGCTTCCCGCGCCCGCGGGTCGGCCTCGAGGAGGGAGTGCAGGAGGTGCGCGGTGTCGACCTGCCGGTCCCCGTCCCTCGTGGCGCGCCGCCGGGCGGCGGCGGTCACGGTGCGCAGCTCGGCGCCGAGCCGCGAGTCGTTCCAGTGCACGCGGTCCACCCCATCAGACGGCACGCCCGGGCGGCATCGCCGCACGGTCCCATTCCGCCGTCCTGCGCTGGACGGGCACCCTCGTGCGCCGCGTCCTCCTCAGGGATGACGCCGTCCCCAGGACCAGACCGGGGCCGGACCCGGGCCGGGCGCCGCGGGCGGTTCAGTAGCGGACGTCGCTCTGCAGCAGCGGCGGGTACACCGAGGACGCCCGGCCGTCGACCGTGGTGCCCGCGAACTGCAGCATCGCCTGCAACTCGCCGTGCAGGGGCGCCGGGTAGCCCAGCACCGGGGCCGACACCTCGTCCAGCCGCCGCAGGTGCTCCGGGGCGAGGACCGTCTCGAGGCCCGCGAGGTTGTCCTCGAGGTGCTCCAGTCGCCGCGCGCCGACGATCGGCACGACGGTGCCCTCGCGGGCGCGCAGCCACGCCAGGGACACCGCCGCCGAGGTGGTCCCCAGTTCGTCGGCGACGGCGGCGACCTCCTCGATCACGGGGTACTCGTCCTCCCCGGGACCGCCCACGAACGAGGTGCGGGCGGAGTCGGCGACCGCGCCGCCGCGCCGGTACTTGCCGGACAGGAAGCCGTTCTTCAGCGGGCTCCACGGCACGAGCGCCATGCCCTGGTCGAGGGCGAGCGGGCCGAGTTCGCCCTCCACGGTGCGGGCCAGCAGCGAGTACTCGACCTGCAGCGCGATCAGCGGGGTCCACCCCTTCAGCAGCGCGGTGGTCTGGGCCTGCGCGGTCAGCCAGGCGGGGGTGTTGGAGAAGCCGATGTAGCGGATCTTGCCCGCGCGCACCAGGTCGTCGAGGGTGCGCATCGTCTCCTCGATCGGGGTGTGCCGGTCCCAGTTGTGCAGCCAGTACAGGTCCAGGTGGTCGGTGCGCAGGCGGCGCAGGGTCTCGTCGAGCTGGGCGACGATCGAACCGCGGCCCGCGCCGCCGCCGTTGGGGTCGCCGGGGAAGAGGTTGGTGAAGAACTTCGACGCCAGCACCACGTGCTCGCGCCGCCCGGGGTGGGCGGCGAACCAGTCGCCGAGGATCCGCTCCGAGTGGCCGTTGGTGTAGAAGTTCGCGGTGTCGATGAAGTTCCCGCCGCGGTCCAGGTAGGTCGCCAGGATCTTCTCCGACTCCTCGACGCTGCACCCGGCGCCGCCGGGGTCCTCGCCGAAGGTCATCGCGCCGAGGGCGAACGGGCTGACCCGCAGCCCCGATCGGCCGAGGGTGACGTAGTGGTCGAGCGGCATGGACGTGCTCCCTTGTGCGTCGGAATCTGTCCACTCCATGCAACGGGAGACGGCTCCGGCGGGGTAGACCGATCCTCGCGGGCTCTTGCCCGATCCTGCCGACTTCGCCCCGATCGGGCTTGCCGGGCCCCTGGAGGGGATGGTTCGGTGAAGTGTGCGCACCCCTTCCGACCTCCTGGACGAGGTCCGCGGCCTCATCTCGACCCACGCCCGGCCCGACCTGCGGACGCCCATCGACGGGCTGCTGCTCTCGCGGGTGGCGACCGCTCCGCCCGACTACTCGCTGACCGAACCGCTGCTGGTCGTCATGGCCCGGGGCGGCAAGCGCCTGCTGCTCGGCGACGAGGTGCACGACTACCGGGCGGGGCAGTACCTCGTGGTCACCGCGGTCCTGCCGGTCACCGGCCACTACGTGGACATGGGCCCGCGGCACCCCGCGCTGGGCATGGGGCTGGTCCTGCGCGCGGCCGCCATCGCCCCGCTGCTGCTGGAGGCACCGCCCGGGCGCCGGGCCCGAGCCGCGTCCGCCCCGCCCGCGATCGCGACCGGTGAAGCCGGACCCGACCTCCTCGACGCCGTCGTGCGGCTGCTGCGGCTGCTCGACCACCCCGCGGACGCCCCCGTGCTCGCCCCGATGATCGAACGGGAGATCCTCTGGCGGCTGCTCACCGGCCCCCACGGCGCCATGGTCCGTCAGATCGGCCTGGCCGACAGCGGCCTGTCGCAGGTCAGCCGGGCCATCCACTGGATCCGTGACCACTACGATGAGCCCCTGCGGATCGAGGACCTCGCCCGTCTCGCCGGCATGAGCCCCTCCGCCTTCCACCGGCACTTCCGCGCCGTCACGACCATGAGCCCCCTGCAGTTCCAGAAACGCATCCGCCTCCAGGAGGCCCGCTCGCTCCTCGTGGCCCGGCCCGAGGACGTCGCGGCCGTCGGCCATGTCGTCGGCTACGCCAGCCCCACCCAGTTCAACCGCGAGTACCGCCGGCTGTTCGGCGCCCCGCCGGGCCGGGACGCCGCCCGCGTCCGCACCGCTTCCGGCCCGGCGGGGGTGCGGCACCTGCCGTGAGGCCTCAGGGCCAGAGCAGTCCTCGTGTCCAGCCACCGGGGGCGGCGGGGTCGCGGGTGTAGCGGAGGCGGACGTGGCCCTGGGCGGGGGCGGCCTGCCAGAACTCGGCCTCGTCGGCGACGAGCCGGTAGACGGTGTGGCCCTCGGGCACGTCGTCGGGGTGGGCGGCGACGTGCCCGGTGGCCCGGCGCCGGGCCTCCTCGTACGCGGCGCGCCCCTGCATCGGGGCGCTCATCTCGCCCGTGAAGCCGGCGATCCGGGAGGCCTCGCGGCGGCCGAGGAAGTCGCGGCGGGCGGTGGCGCGGTCCAGGGTCTCGACCGGCCCGGTCACCCGGATCTGCCGACCGTGCCGCGGCCAGTACCAGGTGAGCGCGGCGTGGGGGCGGTCCGCCAGGTCGCGGCCCTTGCGGCTGGCCGCGTCCGAGGCGAAGTCGAAAGCGGGACGGTCGAGGTCGACGCCGCGCAGCATGAGCACCCGTGCCGAGGGCCGGCCGGCGGCGTCCGCCGTGCTGAGGGTCATGACGTGCGGCTCCGGGACGCCGTCGTCGAGGGCGTACGCCAGCCAGCGGGCGAACAGCGGCCCGGGTTCGGGTCCGGCGGTCGCGGGGTCGAAGGACGGGAGGGGTCCGCCGAGGACGGGCGCGGAGCGCATGCGCTCCCGGAGGGCGTCGGCGGTCACGGGTGCCTGGTCGTCGGTCACGCACCGATCCTGGCATGCGGCCGCCCGGCGCACCGCGGTCGCGCGGTGCGCCGGGCGGCGGCGGTGGGGCCGTCAGGCCGGGAGGTGGAACTGCTGGTTGGTGCCGCCCGCGCAGGTCCAGATCTGCAGCCGGGCGCCGTTGGCGGTGGACTTGTCGGTGACGTCCAGGCACTTGCCGGAGGCGGGGTTGACCAGGGTGTCCCCGCTGCCGCGCTGCCACACCTGGGCGCCGGTGCCGTTGCAGTCGTACAGCTGGACCTTGGTGCCGTTGGCGGTGCCGGCGGCGGTGAGGTCCATGCACTTGCCGAGGGCGCGCAGCGTGCCGTCGCTGCCCACCGTCCACTGCTGCGCGGTGGTGCCGTTGCAGTCGTACATCTGGACGGCGGTGCCGTTGGCGCTGCTCGCGGCGGCGATGTCGACGCACTTGCCGCCGAGGCCGGTGATCTGGCCGGTGGATCCGGTGGGCGGCGGGGTCGTGCCGCCGCCGGTCACGGTGTTGAAGACGGAGGAGAACTGCCAGGCGCTCTGCGAGGTGCCGCTGCAGCTGTCGGAGAGCTGCCCGTTGGTGGCGCAGGCCTTGTCGCGGCCGAGCGCCCAGAAGGCGAGCTCCTGGATGCCCTTGGCCTTGGCGAAGTCGGCGAGCGTGGTGGCGTTGCCGGTGGTGAAGATCTCGCTGGTGTCGTCGTTGACCCCGATCATCGGGGTGTTGCCCTCCATCGCCCACAGCTGGGCGTCGGACTTCTCCGGCCAGATGGCGCCGAGCTGGCCGCGCAGGGCGGTGGCGGCGTCGGTGGCCGCCTTGCCCATGTCGCGGGTCCCGTCGTAGTAGTCCATCGTCATGATGTTGACGAGGTTGACGTTCAGCCCGTTGCTCTTGGCATTGGAGAGCAGCTTCGTCCCGTTGTCGTCCAGGCCGTTCGGCATGGACGGCAGGGTGTACTGGACGTCGAGCTTGCGCCCCGCGGCCGCGTACTCCTGCTGGAGCTGGGCGAGCGCCTTGTTGCGGCGGTCGTTCGCCGCGGTGTTGGCGATCGCGCTGCCCTCGACGTCCAGGTCGACGCGGGTGAGGTTGAGGGCGTCGACGACCTTCTTGTACTGGGCCTTGAGCGCGGACACGGTCGTACAGGAGAGGCCGATCTCGGTGCCGGAGGCACCGCCGAAGGAGACGATGACGTCGCCGCCGGCGGCCCGCAGGGAGTTGACCGCGGAGGTCCAGCCGGCGTCGGTGACGGGCGTGTCGCCGTTGAACATGGCGTTGCAGCCGCCGCCGTCGATGACGAAGGCGAGGGTGAAGTACTTCAGGCCCGTCGCGTTACGGGCGTTCGTCATCGCCGAGGGCGAGTTCCAGGTCTCGACGTAGGGCGCGGCGTAGTGGGCGGGGAAGCCGGGGCCGGGGTTGGCGGCGGCGCTCGCGGAGCCGCCGGTGGCGACGACGGCGGTGGCGGCCATCGCGAGGACGGCGGGGGCCGCGGCGAGGGCTCTGACGGCGGATTTCAGCACGGGACGGCTCCTTCGTGTGCGCACCCGGGGTGCACGTCGTGGGGGGCAAGCCGTTGAAGGGGGTGGGACAGCGGGGTGGGGGGATCTGGACAGGCTGTTCATGTAGGTGAACATCGCTTCACTACGTGAACAGCTGATGGCCGATGACGGTATGGACTAGACCAGCCCTGCGTCAAGCCCCCCGCACCGACGGTTCGTTGGGCGCCGCGATGACCGCGGGAGGGCTCGCGGGCATGCCTGGGGGCGGGGTCGCCGCCGCCCGCCGTGCGGACGGCGGCGGCCCCGCCGGTCGTCGTCCGGCCGGGGTCAGGGACCGGAGACGAGGTTGGCCACGTTGTTCGCGGAGTTGGACGGGCCTCCGCTGTTGTTGATGACGTGGCTGATCGTGCCCGTGCCGCCGAGGGAGACCGTCACCATGTCGTGGAAGCGGACCCCGGACACCGCGGGGACCTCGAAGGCCCGGTCGGCGACGACGGACGGGTTGACGTTGAAGTAGCAGTAACTGCCCAGGCCCCAGGCCTCGTGACTGGTCACCGAGGGGCTGACCTTGTAGGCGTCGTAGCCGCGGGTGGAACCGTTCATCCAGGCGGCCTGGTTGGGCGGGTCGTACGGCATCTCGTTCTGGAAGAAGTACGTGCGGCCGCCGTTGCCGTTCCAGATCACCTGGTGCTGCTGGTAGTGCTCGACGAACAGCCCGTACATCGTCACGTTCGTGCCGTTGACGATCAGGCCGTTGGCGGCGGTGTTGCTGTTCCAGCCCACCCCGCTGCCGTGGTCGGCGCGCCACAGCCACATGTGGTCGCCGATGACGTCCGAGCTGTTGACCACCAGGCTCTGGGTGGCCTTGCCGACGCCCGCGCCGCCGATGCGGAAGAAGACGTCGTGCAGCGAGGTCGGGTCGGCGGTGTGCCGCGCGGACGAGCCGGCCGGGCCGACCTGCATCAGGGTCTGCGAGTTGGTCGTGCCCGCGTCGATGAGCAGTCCGGCGATCTTGACCCCGTCGACGTCGGCGACGTTCACCGCGGTGATGCCGTTGTCCGGGATGACGGTGGCCAGGCCCAGGCCCAGGACGACGGTGTCGGCACGGTTGATGTTGAGCGTCTGGTTGAGGTGGTAGACGCCGGGCGTGAACAGCAGGTTCTTGCCCTGGGCGAGCGCGCCGTTGATGTCGGTGGCGGTGGCGCCTGGCTTGACGACGAAGAACTGGTCGATCGGCAGCGAACTGCCGGCCGGGCTGCCGCCCGCCCAGGTCGTGCCCTGGGTGTTGGTGCGCAGCGCCGGGACGAAGACCTTGTACGCGCCGGCGGAGTCCACGTACAGGAACGGCTTCTCACGCGTCACCGGCGACTGCGCGACCGTGGTGTACGGCGGGCTCGGGAAGGTGTTCGCGGGGGCGTTGACGTCACCGACGAAGACCATGTTCCAGTTGGAGCCCGTCCAACTGCCCCACTGGCTGTTCCGCGACAGCCACTGCTGCTGGGAACCGGAACGCACCTGGCCGTCGATCTTGGAGTCGGCGATCAGGCCGCCGCTGGACCAGCCGCCGTCGTCCAGCTGCAGGTTGCCCCGGACGTGCATGCGCCGGTACGGGGCCGCCTGCGAGACCGCCCAGCGGTCGGTGCCGCCGGTCGGGTTGACGGAGAGGTTCTCCGCGGAGCGCCAGAAGTTCTGGGTGGCGTTGCCCTGGAACCAGTCGGCCTCGGCGTGGACCGCGCCGTTGATCGTCACGTCGTCCGGCGACAGGCCCAGGCCCGCGACCTGGGTGTAGAAGCCGACGTTGGCGTCGACGCTGTAGCTGCCGGGCTTGAAGAGCAGGGCGTAGCGCTGGGAGCCGAACTGGTTGGACTCCTGCTGGCCGAAGACCTGGCTGAGCCGGCTCTGGATGGCGGCCGAGGACATCGACGGGTCGAAGACCGAGACGTTGGGCCCGAGGTCGGGGGTGCCCGGCGGGTTCTGCGGGGTGTCGGTGGAGCCGAGGCTGAAGGACTGCGCGGCGGTGCCGTTGCAGGTGTACTGCTGGATGCGCGCGCTGTCGGCGGTGGAGGCGGCGGGCACGTCCAGGCACTTGCCGCTGTTGCGGTTCACGAAGTGGTACGTCCCGCCGGTCTCCTCGACCGGCAGCCACTGCTGGTTGGCCCCGCCCGAGTACGACCAGAGCTGGACCGGTGCGCCGTCCGCCGTGGAGACGTCGGTGACGTCCCAGGACTTGGCCGCGTCGTTGCGGTTGTTGACCCGGACGTAGCCGTCGCCGGTCGCCTGGAACTGCCACTGCTGCGCGGTCGTGCCGTTGCACGCGTACTGCTGGACCGCGGTGCCGTCGGCGGTGCCCGCGGCGGCGGCGTCGACGCACTTGCCGCTGTGCTTGGCGGCGACGGTCACCCAGCCGGTGGGGAGGGAGGCGGCCTGGGCCTGCGGGGCGGTCAGCACGACGGCCGACAGGCCCGAGGCGAACAGCGCGCCGAGCGCGAGCGGTGCGACGCGGCGCCGGACCCGGCCGCGTCCGGGGACGCCGCGGGACGGCGCTCCGAGGGTTCTCATGGAGGACTCCTGTGCCGCGCGGGGCGCGGCGCCGTGGGGGGGTGTGAGCGGGCATGCCGAAGCAGGCGACGGCATGACGTGGCATGACGGAGGTGGGGGGTGGCCGGGCGCACGCGCCCGGCCAATGCGACAGCAGCTCAAAGGTCGGATCGACCTTTCTTCACGGCGTGAAGTTAGGCTTCCGCAGCGGACACGTCAAGAGGTCGCGCTACGGATTTCAAACGCCGCCGGATGCGTGGTGGTGCCTCAACTCGATCTGCGAGCACGGCATTTGTGCAGCTGGCAGCCGATGCGACACGGTGCGGCGCGGTGCGGCCGGCAGGCGCCGCCACATCCCGGCCGGACAACACTTGAAGGCGCCGGTCCGGCCGGGCCACCCCTCGGGAACCGCCCCGCCGGACCCCCCGCCCGGACCTGCTGATCAACGACCGCCACCTGGGCGGACCGTACTGGTCTGTACCAAAGTCTTGACTGCA
This sequence comes from Streptomyces sp. NPDC001902, assembly GCF_042891295.1. Lineage (NCBI taxonomy): Bacteria > Bacillati > Actinomycetota > Actinomycetes > Kitasatosporales > Streptomycetaceae > Streptomyces > Streptomyces sp. NPDC001902. The sequence continues at coordinate 201,485 of NZ_JBIATA010000013.1, forward strand.
CCCTTCCTTCACTCCTTAAATCACGAGTTGAACAAGGCCTCCCCACCGCCTCCCCCCACCCCGCTCCCCCACCGGCGCCCCCCACACGCGCCCGCCGACCGGGAAGGACCTCCCCCCATGACCCGTGCCACGAGCGCCGCGAGGCGCGCCGCCGCCCGCCTGTTACTGCTGCTCGCCGTCCTCCTGGGCGCCGTCGCCGCACCGGCCACGTCCGCCCCCGCCGCCGCCCCCTTCAAGGTGCTGGCGTTCTACAACGGCACCTGGGACGCGGCCCACATCAACTTCGTCAAGGAAGCCAACCAGTGGTTCCCGCAGGCGGGCGCCGCCAACGGCTTCACGTACACCTCGACGACCAACTGGAACCTGCTGACCGACGCGAACGCGCTGAAGCAGTACCAGGTCGTCCTCTTCCTCGACGACGCCCCGCAGAGCGCCGCCCAGCGCTCCGGCTTCGAGACCTACATGCGCGGCGGCGGCGCCTGGATGGGCTTCCACGTCTCGGCCTGGACCGACAACGCACAGAGCTGGCCCTGGTACTACAACCAGTTCCTCGGCAGCGGGAACTTCCGCTCCAACACCTGGGGCCCCACCACCGCCGTGCTGCGCGTCGAGGACCGCACCCACCCCTCCACCACGCACCTGCCCGCGACGTTCACCTCGTCGGTGAGCGAGTGGTACAGCTGGAGCAACGACCTGCGCAACAACCCGGACATCGACGTCCTGGCGTCCGTCGACCCGGTCAGCTTCCCCTTGGGCACCGACCCGAACCAGTCGTGGTACAGCGGCTACTACCCGATCCTGTGGACCAACACCAAGTACCGCATGCTGTACGCCAACTTCGGGCACAACGCGATGAACTACGACACCAACACCCCCCTGTCGTCGACCTTCGCCAGCGCCACCCAGAACACCTTCCTCCTCGACGGCCTCAAGTGGCTGGGCACCGGCTCCACGGGTGACCCCGCCCCCACCGACCCGATCTCCGAGACCTCCTGGTACTCCCTGGTCAACGCCGGCAGCGGCCGCTGCGTGGACGCCCGCGCCGCCGCCACGGCCAACGGCACCGCGATCCAGCAGTACACCTGCAACTCCACCACCGCGCAGGACTTCCGCGTGCTGTCCACCGACAGCGGCTACACGCGCCTGGCCGCCCGCAACGACACCACGAAGGCCGTGGACGTCACGGACGTCTCCACCGCCGACAACGCCACGCTCCAGCTGTGGACGTACGGCGGCGGCGCCAACCAGCAGTGGAAGCCCGTCGCCGAGTCCGGCGGCCGCTACCACTTCACCGCCCGGCACAGCGGCAAGTGCCTCACCGCCCCCACCGGCGACCCGAGCGGCACCCAGCTGGTCCAGCGCCCCTGCGACGGCTCCGCCGCGCAGTCCTTCCAGCTCGTCGTCCGTCCCTGACCCGGGCGACGGGATCACGGTGCCGCCCCGCCCCCACGAGGGCCGGGGCGGCACCTCCGCGTCAGCGGAAGGCCGCCGCGTGGCGGGCGGCCCAGGCGGCGAAGGGCCGCGCCGGACGCCCGAGCAACGCCTCGGCGTCGGGGCCGACCCTCTGTTCGGCGGGCAGCGGCTCACCCAGGATGTCCAGCGTCCCGTCCGCCACGGGCTCCGGCATGAAGCGCAGCATCCCCTCACGGGCCTGCTCGCGGCTGAGTTCGACGAAGCGCAGCGGGACTGCGAGTTCCCCGCCGAGCACCTCCGCCTGCCGGCGCGGGGAGACCGCTTCGGGCCCGGTCAGCACGTAGGTCCGGCCCGCGTGGGACCCCTCGCGGAGGACGACCGCGGCGGCGTCGGCGACGTCCGCGGGATCGACGACCGGCAGCGCCACGTCCGCGAAGGGCGCGGCCACCGTGCGCGCGGTGCGCACCGAGTCCGCCCACGCCAGGGCGTTGGAGGCGAGGCCGCCCGAGCGCAGGACCGTCCAGTCCACGCCGGAGCCGCGGACCGCGGCCTCGAAGGCCCGCAGCGGCTCGTGGGAGACCGCGTCCGGCCGGGTCCCCGCCACCTGAGAGGAGAGCAGGACGATGCGTCGCACCCCGCTGTCCCGGGCGGCCGCCACCAGGTCGTGCGGCCGCGCCCGCGGCCCCAGCAGCTCCCCCGCCACCAGCAGGAACAGCGCCTTCGCGCCGGCGAGGGCGGGCCGCAGCCCCTCCGGCGACGCGAGGTCGACGGTTACGTGACGTACGCCGGCGGGCAACCGGTCGTCCGCGGGAGCCCGGCGCGAGAGGGCCGTCACGGGCTCGCCCGCCGCCGCCAGTGCCCGTACGAGAGGGCGTCCGACGTTCCCGGTGGCCCCTGTCACTGCGATCATCTCCGGCTCCGTTCCGGTCCGTTGGTCAACGACCCGGCGAAGCTAACACCGTGGATATAGTAGGTACCTACAGGATAGTGACTATCCCCCAAGCCCCCAGGAAGCCCCCAGGAAGCCCCAAGGAAGCCCCAGGGAGCCGCCATGAACGCCGAGACCGCGCACCGCGACGCCGCCCCCGTCCCGACCCCTCGCGAAGGCCCCTCCCGCACCGCCGACCCGGCACTCGCCTGCCCCATCGGCCCGGTCGTGGACCTCGTCTTCAGCCGCTGGACGACACCGGTGCTGTGGAGCCTGCACGCCCATGGCCGGCAGCGGTTCGTCGAACTGCAGCGCCGGATCGGCGGGATCACCCCGAAGGTGCTGACGCAGCGCCTGCGCCAACTGGAGCGCGACGGACTGGTGGTCCGCACCTATCACCCGGAGGTCCCACCACGGGTCGAGTACGAGATCAGCGAGCTGGGGCGCAGCCTGGCGCCCCTGTTCGCGACGCTCGCACGCTGGTCGGACGCCCACCTGGACGAGGTGGAACAGGCGCGCGCGGCGTACGACGGCCCGATGCCCTGAGGAACGGCCGGCACCCCACAGCAGTTCTGACGGTTCATCAGTATTGAAACTTCCGGTCGAGGCGGTTACGTTCCGCTCACTCGCCGACACAAGGGAGTGTGGTCGTATGGCCGAGGTCTCCGCACAGGCCCGCATCGCGGCTCCGGCCGAGAAGGTCTGGCGCACCCTCACCGACTTCAGCTCGCACACGCAGTGGAGCACCACGCACACCGGCTTCCCCGACGGCGGTCCGGAGCCGTTGGAGACGGGCGCGACCTACCGGGAGAACATGAAGCTGATGGGCTTCCCGGCCGAGGTGAACTGGGAGGTCACGTCCGTGGACCCCGGGCGGGGGTTCGAGATCGCCGGCAAGGGCCCGATGGCCGTGGACCTGCTGACCCGCTACAGCCTCACGCCGGACGGCGACCAGACCGACGTCCGCATCGACGGCGCCTTCAACGGCGCGGCCGTCGCCCTCATGGCGGGCAAGCTCAAGGACACCGCCACCGCCGCGCTCAACGAGTCGCTGCGCAAGCTCGCCGGTCTCGTCGAGTAGCCCGGGACGCCCCGGAGGCCGGGGACCGCGGGCGGCGTGGTCGCCGCGGTCCCCGGCTCCCGCCGCCTAACGCAGCACCGCGTCGGCGCTCTTGTCCCCCACCGTGAAGGTGTACGTCCCGCGCTCGACCCGCCGTGTCCCCGCGCCGTCGATGTCGCCCGGCGTCACGGCGAGCGCGCCGCGCGCGAAGTCGAGCCGCACGGTCCGCTTCTCGCCCGCCTTCAGGTGCACCTTGGTGAAGGCGACCAGCTTGCGCGCCGGCCACAGCACCTCGCTGACCGCCCGTGACGCGTAGACCGGGACAACCAGGTCGCCGTCCCGGGCGCCGGTGTTGGAGACGGTCACCTTGACGCCCTTGGCGTCGGCGGTGAGGGCGTCGTAGGCGTACGTCGTGTACGACAGGCCCGACCCGAAGGGGTAGAGCGCGTCGTACGACGACTCAAGGCCGCCGTTCGTACCCGGCAGCTGCTGGTAGTACATGGGCTCGTTGCCGATGTCCTTCGGCCACGAGACCGGCAGCCGCCCGCTCGGGTTGACCTTGCCGAACAGCACGTCGGCGACGGCGCCGCCGCCCTCGGTGCCGGGCAGCCAGGACATCACCAGGCCGTCGGTGCCGGCCGCGTCGCCCAGGACCAGCGGACGGCCCGCGACGACAACGGTGACGACCGGCTTGCCGCTCGCCTTCAGCGCCTTGACCAGCGCCTGCTGGTCGGCCGACAGTTCGGGCCGCGGGCTGTCCGCGGCGCCCTCGGCGGCGGCCTTCTCGCCGACCACGACGACGGTCAGGTCCGCGCCCTTCGCCTGTGCCACCGCGTCGTCCGCGGTCGCGGCTCGTACGACCTCGGTGCCGGCGGGAGCCGCCGCGCGGATGCCCTCCAAGATGGTCGTCCCGGGCAGTTCGACGCCCTCGGGCACGCCCTGCCAGCCGATCGTCCATCCGCCGGCCTGGTCGTTGATGTCGTCCGCGTACGAGCCCGCCACCACGATGCGCCCCGCGTCCGCGCGCACCGGCAGCACGCCGCCCTCGTTGCGGAGCAGCACCTGCGACTCGGCCGCGGCCCGCCGCGCGAGGGCGGCGTCCGCGCCGAGCACCGCCTTGTCGGCCTTGGCGGGGTCCACGTAGGGGTGCTCGAAGAGGCCGAGCTCGAACTTCAGCCGCAGGATGCGCCCGACGGCCTCGTCGATGCGCCGCGTCGGGACCAGTCCGCGGTCGACGGCCGTCCTCAGGCCCGTGCTCCACTCCTTGGCGAAGTACGGTTCCATCGCCATGTCGAGGCCCGCGTTGACGGCGAGGGCGATCGCCTCCGGGTAGTCCGCGGCGATCTTGTACCGGGTCTGGAGGGCGCGCACGTCCTCCCAGTCGCTGACGGTGACGCCCTTGAAGCCCCACTGCTGACGGAGCACCTTCGTGAGCAGGTACTTCGACGCGGTGGCCGGTACGCCGTTGACGGCACCGGAGTTGACCATCACGGTCTTGGCGCCGGCCTGGACCGCCTGCCGGTAGGAGGGCAGCAGGGTGTCCTGGAGGTAGCGGACGGAGACGTCGGCGGGGACGCGGTCGTGGCCGTTGGAGGGCTCGGAGTAGCCGCCGTAGTGCTTGACGCTGGCGGCGACGCGCTTGGACCCGCCGGCGTGCTCGATGCCCGTGACGGCGGAGGCGGCCAGGGTGCCGGCGAGCAGCGGGTCCTCGCCGTAGGTCTCGTAGTAGCGGCCCCACCGCTGGTCGCGGGCGAGGTCGGCGACGGGGGCGAAGTTCCAGTCGATGCCGGTGGCGGCGACGGCGCGGGCGGTGGCCGCGGCGGAGTCCTCCACCGTGCCCGGGTCCCAGGTGGCGCCGAGGCCGATCTGGTGCGGGAAGACGGTGGCGCCGAGCACGTTGTTGTGCCCGTGGACCGCGTCCACGCCGTACAGGACGGGGATGTGCAGGCGCGTGTTGGTGACCGCGTACTTCTGGACGGCGTTGACCATCTTCGCCCAGTCCTGGGGCGTGTTCCTGGCCGGGGTCATGCCGCCGCCGGAGATCACCGAGCCGACGGGGTAGTCGGCGAGCACGGTCTTCATGCAGCTCTCGTTGAGCTCACCGCCGCTCCACTCGCAGTCGCCCTGGATGCGGGCGACGGCGACCTGGTCCATCTGACCGATCTTCTCCTGCAGGGTCATGCGCCCCAGCAGGTCCTTGACGCGCAGTTCGACGGGCGCGCCGGCCCGGGCGTAGACGGGCCCGTCGGCGCGGGCGGGGACGGAGGCGACCGCGGCGGCGCAGGCGGCCGCGGTCGAGAGGACGAGGAGGTTCCGCCACCGGTTGCGGTTTCTCCGCCGGTCGCGGACGAGGCGTGCGCGCGGTTCGTTCGCTGGCATAGCAGGCATCCCGTTCCTGTCCGGGCCCTTCAGGGCACTGGCCGTAAACGTTTCCGGCTGCTGTCGCACCCGACAGACTGACGCTGACATGACATATCGTCAAGACTGTGACCGTGCTGCGAACCCATGAGGACCCCTCGTCCGCGCCCCCGCCCGGAACCGGCCCCGCGATCACCCTCCGCGAGCTCGCCCGGCGCAGCGGGGTGTCCACCGCGACCGTCTCGCGCGCGCTCAACGGCCGGGCCGAGGTCAGCCAGGCCACCCGCGAGCGCATCCGGCGGCTGGCCGGCGAACTGGGCTACGCGCCCAACGAGCCCGCCCGCACCCTGGTGCGGCGCCGTTCCGACACCATCGGCCTGCTGTGGGACACCGGGCACGAGTCGCGCGGCCTCCACCACCCCTTCCTGCAGGGCCTGCTGAGCTCGGTGCGCACCGCCCTGTCCGACGCGGGCTACCACCTCATGCTGCTCACCACGGCCGGGCCCGGGGACCCGCAGACGACGTACGTCCAGGCCGTGCGGCGGCACAGCCTGGAGGGCGTGATCGCGATGGGCCGGCCCGCCGACGACCGCGCCCTGCGTGCCCTCGCGGCCTCGGGCACCCCCTGCGCCGGTCTTGACGTCGCCCTGGACGGCCCGCGCACGGTCGGCGTCGCCTCCGACAACCCCGGCGGGGCGGAGGCGGCCGTCGCCCACCTGCACTCCCTCGGGCACCGCCGGATCGCCACCGTCACCGGCCCGCCGGAACTCACCCCCGCCGCCGAGCGGCTGGCCGGTTTCCGCACCGCCTGCGCACGCCTCGGGCTGGCGGTGCCGGAGGAGTACGTCGTCCCGGGGGACTTCTTTCTGGACAGCGGGCGCCAGGCGGTCCGGCGGCTGCTCGCCCTGCCCCAGCCGCCGACGGCCCTGTTCGCCGCGGGCGACATGATGGCCATCGGCGCCCTGCACGCCGTCGCCGACGCGGGGCTGTCGGTCCCCGGGGACCTGGCGGTCGTCGGCTTCGACGACATCGACGCGGCCACCCTCGTGCGCCCAGCGCTCACCACGGTCGCCCAGGACCACCGCGCCCTCGGCACCGCGGCCGTCGCGGCCCTGTGCGAGCTGCTCGACCCGCAGGCCGTCCGCCCGCTCCCGCCGCGCGTACTGCCGACGCGGCTGGTCGTCCGCGGCACCTGCGGCGCCCGGCGGACGCCGGCCGCGGGCCCGGGCTCGTGACCGGACGTCACTCGTAGGTGGACGGTGCGGCATTGATCCGTTGTGCCCGGGTACGGTACCGCTTGCCCCGGCCGGGCCGGGCCGGGCCGACGGACCGACAGGGGAGCCCCGCCCATGCAGATCGCCCGCACCGCCGCCGCCCGCACCGCCGCCGCCACCGCGCTCGCCTTCCTCGCCGCCGCCACCGCGACGGCCTGCGGTCCCGCCGACGGCGGCACCACCGGCGACGGCCGGCCCCCAGCGAGCGCTCCGGCCACGTCCGGACCGGCCGACCTGCCCTCGTTCGCCGGCATGGGCCTGCAGGCAGCCCAGGACAAGGCCCAGACGCTGGGCTTCTACCGCCTGGACTCGCACGACGCACTGGGCCGCGGCCGCGAGCAGATCTGGGACCGCGACTGGAAGGTGTGCTTCCAGCGCCCGGCCCCGGGAAGCCGGACCACCACCGTCACCGTCGAGTTCGGCGCCGTGAAGCTCGAGGAGTCCTGCCCCGCCCGGGACGCTCCCCCGCCCGCCTCGGCGGGCCCCACGATGCCCGACCTCACCGGCACGTCCCTGAAGGTGGCCCGCACGACGCTCACCCCCTCGACCGGCATCACGGCGGAGGACGCCTCCGGGCAGGACCGCTTCATCCTCATGGAGAGCAACTGGAAGGTGTGCTCGCAGGCGCCCGCCGCCGGCACCGGGCTCACGGGGCAGCCGGTGGCCTTCAAGGCCGTCAAGTTCGGCGAGGCCTGCCCGTGACCCGCAGGCACGGCACGGGACGCGCCGCCGGCCCGGGACGCGCACGTCCCGGGCCGGCGGCGCCGAGAGGGTCAGTCCTCGTCGGCGAGGATCAGGTAGAGCTTCTTGCGGGCCTCGTTGACCACGGTCAGCGCCTTGTCCCGCTGCTCGGGCGTACCGGTCGCCCAGACCTGCCGGAAGGCGTCGACCAGGCCGGCGCCCGCCTTGCGGATCTCGTTCATGGCCTCCCAGTCGATGCCGCGCCCGGCCTCCTCCCAGGGGGCGTCGGGCCCCGCCTCGGCCTCGGTGCGGCCGGCCTCGGTGAGCGTGAAGAGCTTCTTGCCGCCCTCCGACGCACTGCTGATCAGACCCTCGTCCTCCAGCAGCTGCAACGTCGGGTAGACCGAGCCGGGGCTCGGCTTCCACGCGCCGCCGCTGCGCTCGGCGATCTCCTGGATCATCTCGTAGCCGTGCATGGGCCGGTCGGCCAGCAGCGCCAGGATCGAGGCGCGCACGTCGCCGCGCCGCGCCCGGCCCCGCGGGCCTCCCCTGCCGCCCCGCCCGCCGTGCCACGGCCCGGGCCCCCAGGGCCCACCGCCGAACGGCGGCCCGAACGGGCCGAACGCCGCGCGCCGCCCCTCCTCCTCGAGGTCGCCGCGGCCGTGATGGCCGGGCCCAAAGTGTCCATGTCCATGGGAACGCATGGTGACGCTCCTTCCATCGTCGTACGGTCGCGATACCTCAACGATATATCGGTAACAGTCGCAAGGCAAGGCCCTCCCACCTGCGGCTGTTGTCCCGCCCCATGAGGTCCGGCCCCGGATCGGCAGCGGGCGAGGGGCGTTGGCAGGAGATCCCGCGCGCCGGACGGCGGATCCGGTAGTCCGCACGAAACCCCTTGCACAATGGTCAAGAATCGTTGACCATTGCTCGCATGCCTACCGACGATCTGCCCGAGACGTTCCACGTCACCACTGACGAGCAGTTGCGCGCCGTCTCCAACCTCACGCGTCACCGGATCATGGCCGTGCTCCGCTTCGAGCCCGCGACGATCACGCAGATCGCCGAGCGCGTGGGTCTTGCGAAGGGGAGTTCCAGCTACCACGTACGGCTGCTGGAGCGGGCCGGCCTGGTGAAGGTGGTGCGGACGCGGAAGGTCCGGGGGGTCACCGAGCGGTACTACGCGATGGCCGCACGGTCGATCGAGCTGCCGGACCCGGGCGAGGGAGGGCCGGACGTGCTGATGCGGCACGCGGTGGCGGACCTGGAGGCGGCGCCGGCGGATGCCGAGCGGCATGTGCGGATGGCGCATCTGCGGCTCACCGAGGAGCAGTTCGCGGAGCTGGGGGCGCGACTGCAGGCACTGGCGGACGAGTACCGGGAGCTGTCCGATCCGTCCCTGCCCGATGCGTCACTCGTCTTCGCACTGTTCCACCCGGCGTCGCGCGAGCAGGCCGAAGGGGACGTCAAGTGACTTCGGACATCCGGAAGTTGCCGTCCGGGTTCGGACGGCTGTGGACCGCACAGACGGTGTCCTCGCTCGGTGACGGGGTCACGCATGCCGCACTGCCGCTGCTCGCGTTGACGTTGACGCGGGATCCGATGGCGCTCGCCGTCGTCACGGCCGCCGGAACCTTACCGTGGCTGCTCTTCGGGGTGCTCGGCGGTGCGCTGGTGGACCGCTGGGACCGTCGGCGCACGATGTGGGTCACGGACGCGGCGCGTGCGGTGCTGCTCGCGATACCGGCGGCAGCGGCCGCGCTCGACGGCTTGAGCATTCCGCTGCTCGCGGCCGTCGCCTTCCTCCTCGGCCTCGGCGGGCTCTTCTTCGACACGGCCGCCACGGCCTATCTGCCGGATCTGCTCGGCCGCGACCCCGCGTCCCTGGAGCGCGCCAACTCCCGCCTGCGCGGCACCCAGACCGCCGCGTCCGGCTTCGCCGGGCCACCCGCGGGCAGTGCCCTGCTCGCGCTCGGGCGGGCGGTCCCGCTGCTCGCCGACGCGGTCTCGTTCGCGCTCTCCGCACTGCTCGTACGGTCACTGCCCGCCGCACCCCGGCCCGCACCGCAGGCCCGTGAGTCGCTGCTGCGGCAGGCGCGGGCCGGCGCCTCGTACGTATTCCGGGATCAGCTGCTGCTCGGGCTCGCGCTGCGTCCGGCGGTCGGGAACATCGCCTTCCTCGCCGTGGAGACCGTGCTCGCCCTCTTCGCGCACGACCGCCTCGGCATCGACACCTACGGCTTCGGCCTGCTCCTCACGGCGGAGGCCACCGGCGGTCTGCTCGGCGCAGGCATCGCCTCCTTCCTCGGCCGTCGACTCGGCACCGGCGCCGCCTTGACCTGCACGGCCGCAGTGGAGGGACTCGCCATTGCGGGCCTCGCCGCCGCCCCGAACCCGTACGTCGCCGGCCTCGCGCTGGCCGTCTGCGGAGCGGGCATGGGCGCCACGATGGTGCTCGCGCCCTCCCTCCGACAGGCGATCGTCCCCGCCCACCTGATGGGCCGGGTCGCCTCCACCTCCCGCATGCTCGCCATGTGCGCCGCCCCGTTCGGCGCCTTCCTCGGCGGCTGGCTGGCCACCACCTACGACGTACGCACCCCGCTCTACACCGCCGCCGGCCTCCTCCTCACCATGACCGCCATCACCGCGACCATGACCAGCAACCGCCGGGTCGAGGCGGCGCTGCGTGCCGCCGCCCCGGCCGAGGATCCAGATCACCCGGAAGCCCGGCACCCCGCTCAGGTGCTTGCCGTTGAAGGCTCCGCGAGGTCGTGAAGCCAGTGCTGAGCCCGGCCCGGCGTTCCCCGCCTCGGGCCCGGAGCGTGGGGCGCCCGGCCTCCACGGGATGCCAGGGGGCGCATGCCCTGACCGGGTCCGAGGCCACAAGCCAAGGTCGCAGTGAGCGGACTCCGGTGGGACGACCTCGACGGCGCAGGTCACTTCCTCGGGTGAGCACCGCGCACGGTACAGCGGCCGGACCCGAAGGCCGGGGCGGATGTCACGTGCACAGGCGGATCAGCCATACTGCCCGCCGTGGAGCAGAGCAGAGGTTCGAACATCCCGCTCGTACAGGCCGCCGGCATCGATCCGGCACACGTCCCCGGCATCCTGGGGCCGGAACAGGATGGAGACGACAGAACCGAGGCCGCGGCCTCCGAGACCGACCTTGCGTCCGACGCCGCGGCTGACGTGACGACCGATAGCGGGCCGTCCCCCGCCGCGGCCGCGGAAGAGTCCACCGCCGGCACCGATGACGACGACGACTTTGACGACGACGAAGGCACCGAAGGCTCCGGTGGGGGCCCGGTGTTCGAGGCCGCGGACCGCAGAGGGGCGATCCGGGTGGACCGGGACGGCCTCACCTTCCGGCTGGACGACACCGAGGCCGAGTTCGGTTGGAAAGAGATCGGCGCGCTCGAGGTCGACGTCCCCAAGTGGGGGCATCGGTTCGGCGTCACGGTCTACCTCTCCCCGCGCCGCTGGTTCGAGACGTGGGTCGACGCGCCCAGCCGACGCCGGCTGCGGGCCTGGAGCGACGAGCTCGACGCCGTCCTCGACGTCTACTTCGAAGCCGACACCGAGAAGCACGACTCCGTGGAGGACTAGAGGTTGATTCCAGGCGCCGGCTGCGGCTGGTGTTGAGCGTCGTAGTGGGTCTCGTCCTCGTGGGGTGGAACGCTGCCGACGCGGGAGCACCGGCGGCTGTGGCGCGAGCGCGCCTGATCGACGGCACGCTGACCAAGGGCCGCAACGACGAAGGCGAGGAGCACCGCTCCTCGCCACTGTCAACCTATAGCGCATGGGGGGCCTTGCGGCAAGGCCCCCGTCGTGCCGCAGAATCACCGCCCTGAGTCGGAACCTGCGGGGATGGGTGTGTTGATGATCGACGTCATCGTCGTCGGCGGCGGGCCGACCGGCCTGATGCTCGCCGCTGAGCTGCGGCTGCAAGGCGTGCACGCGCTCGTGCTGGAGAAGGAGGCCGAGCCGGGCGTGCAGACCCGCTCGCGCGGGCTGCACGTACGCAGCGTGGAGGTGTTGGACCAGCGCGGTCTGCTGGAGCGGTTCCTGGCGCAGGGCGAGAAGTTCACGGTCGGCGGGTTCTTCGGCGGCCTCGGGAAGCGGTGGCCCGACGGGCTGGACACCGCCCACTCGTACGTCCTCGCCATCCCGCAGCCGGTCACCGAGCGCCTGCTCGCCGAGCACGCGGGCGAGCTCGGCGTGGAGATCCGGCGCGGCTGCGAACTGACCGGGCTGAACCAGGACGACGGCGGGGTGACCGCCGAGCTGGCCGACGGGACGAGGTTGCGCTCGCGCTACCTCGTCGGCTGCGACGGAGGGCGCAGCACCGTGCGCAAGCTGCTGGGCGTCGGCTTCCCCGGCGAGCCCTCCCGGGTCGAGACGCTGCTGGGCGAGATGGAGGTGGCCGCGCCCCCGGAGACGGTGGCCGCCGTGGTGGCCGAGGTCCGCAGGACGCAGGGGCGGTTCGGCGTCATCCCCGAGCGCAGCGGGCGGCACTGTCTCATCGTGCCCGCGGACGGGGTGGCCGAGGACCGTGCGGCCCCGACCTTCGAGGAGTTCAAGGAGCGGCTGCGGGCGGTCGCCGGCACCGACTTCGGTGTGCACTCGCCGCGCTGGCTCTCCCGCTTCGGCGACGCCACCCGGCAGGCGGAGCGCTACCGGGTGGGCCGGGTGCTGCTCGCCGGCGACGCGGCACACGTCCACCCGCCGACCGGCGGGCAGGGGCTGAACCTGGGCATCCAGGACGCGTTCAACCTCGGCTGGAAGCTCGCCGCCGCGGTCAACGGCTGGGCGCCGGAGGCGCTGCTGGACAGCTACCACGCCGAACGGCACCCGGTGGCCGCAGCCGTGCTGGACAACACCCGCGCGCAGATGCACCTGCTGTCCGCCGAGCCGGGTCCGCAGGCCGTGCGCCGTCTGCTGGCCGAGCTGATGGACTTCGAGGAGGTGAACCGGCACCTGATCGAGAAGATCACCGCGATCGGCATCCGGTACGACTTCGGCGAGGGCCACGACCTGCTCGGCCGGCGGCTGCGGGACGTGGAGCTGAAGCGGGGGCGGCTGTACGGCCTGACGCACGGCGGCCGCGGCCTGCTGCTGGACCGGACGGGCGGACTGTCGGTGGCCGGTTGGGAGGACCGGGTCGACCACGTCGTCGACGTCGCCGAGGAACTGGACGTCCCCGCGGTGCTGCTGCGCCCGGACGGCCACGTCGCCTGGGCCGGCGAGGACCAGCGGGAACTGCTCCGCGTCCTCCCGCGGTGGTTCGGCGCCGCCGCCCGCTGACCGCCCGTGCCCGGCGCCCATGCGGCCGTTAGGCTCCGGGCATGACCGACGATCCCGGATTCACCTGCTCATGCTGCGGCAGCCACCACGCCGAACTCCCGATGAGCTACTCGACGCCGGCCCCGGACTACTGGCAGGCCACCTTCGAGCAGGATCCGGACAGCGTCCTCTCCTCCGACCAGTGCGTCATCAAAGGTGAACACTTCTTCCTCAGGGGCCTGATCGAGATACCGGTGATCGGCGCCGACGAGGTCTTCTCGTGGGGCGTCTGGGTCTCCCTGAGCCGGGACAACTTCGCTCGCGCCCTCGAGGTGTGGGACACACCGGGCCGGGAGTCGGAGAAGCCCTGCTTCGGCTGGCTGAGCACCGAGCTCGCGCTCTACTCGCCCAGCACCGTCAACCTGAAGACGAACGCCCACACGCGGCCGGTCGGGCGGCGCCCGTACATCGAGCTGGAGCCGACCGACCACCCGCTCGCCGTCGAACAGCGCACGGGCATCACCCGTGACCGCGTGCGCGAGATCGCCATGGCGGTGCTGCACCCGCAGTGACCCGCGGGCCGGTGCGCCCGGGCCGGGTCCGGCGCCCCCGTCACCAGGGGGTATCACGTTCCGCCGACGCCGAGTTGCCGAAGGTGACGGCCCGGCCGAGTGGCGTCCGCGGCCCCCGGGGCCGAGACTGCGAGTACGACACACACATCCGATGCCGGACACAGGGCACACCTACCGCTTCCGGATCGCGCGCCCGGACGTATGCCGAGGCGGTGTCGCCTCGGTGCTCAGCTCGACCGGACGTGGTCCGCACCTCTCATGGAGCCGCCATGGCGGACATCCCGGTCGACGTCCTGACCCCCGATCCCGACGAGTCTTCTGCCACCGACCGCGAACGGATCCTCGCCGAGGTGCTGGCACCGGTCGTGCAGGCCGAGCACGTCCCGCTCGACGGCAACTTCTTCACCGACCTCGGCGCGGACTCCATGGTCATGGCCCGCTTCTGCGCGCGGCTCAGGAAGCGCCGGGACATGCCGTCCGTCTCGATCAAGGACGTCTACCGCCATCCGACCGTCAGGAGCCTGGCGGCGGCCCTCGCGCAGGCCCCGCCCCCGGCTGCCGTGCCGGCCGCGGCCTCCCCGGTGGCGGCGCCGTACGGCCCGGGCACGCCGGGGAGCCCGTCCGGTACGCCGCGTTACGTGCTGTGCGCGACGCTGCAACTGCTGTTCTTCCTCGCCTACTCCTATGCCGCGGCCCTCGTCTTCGCGGGCGGCGTGGAGTGGATCGCGGACGGTTCCGGGCTGCTCGGCACCTACCTGCGGGCGGTCGTGTTCGGGGCCGTCGTCTTCCTCGGGGTGTGCGTGCTGCCCATCGTGGCCAAGTGGGTGCTCGTCGGCCGGTGGCGCCCGCGGGAGATCCGCCTGTGGAGCCTGGCGTACGTCCGCTTCTGGTGCGCCAAGACGCTCATCCGGTCGAACCCGCTGGCGCTGTTCGCCGGGTCCCCGGTCTACTCCCTGTACCTGCGGGCGCTCGGCGCGAGGATCGGACGCCGCGTCACGATCCTCACCCGTCACGTACCGGTCTGCACCGACCTGCTCACCGTCGGCGACGGCACGGTGATCCGCAAGGACGTCTTCCTCAACTGCTACCGGGCGCAGTCCGGGGTGATCCGCACCGGGACGGTCACCCTCGGCAGGGACGTGCTGATCGGCGAGGCGACGGTGCTCGACATCGGGACCGCCATGGGCGACGGCACCCAGCTCGGGCACGCCTCCTCGCTGCACACCGGCCAGTCCGTGCCCGACGGCGAACGCTGGCACGGGTCCCCGGCCCAGCCGGCCGGGGTGGACCACCGCCGCGCCGCCGGCGCCGTCCGCTGCGGTGCCGTCCGCAGGGCCGCCTACGGGGCGACTCAGGTGCTGACGGCCCTGATCGTGTACGTCCCCCTGGCCGTCGGCGGTGCCGTCCTGGTGGTCGCCGCGGTCCCGCAGTTCGAGGCGCTGCTGCGACCCGGGCCGACGGCGCTGACGAGCTGGACGTTCTACGTCGACGCCCTGGCCGCGTCCGCGATCTTCTTCTTCGGCGCCGTCGTCGTCGGGGCCCTGCTGTCCGTGAGCGTCCCGCGCGTGCTGGGCCTCCTCGTCCGGCCGGACACGGACTACCCCCTGTTCGGCTTCCGCTACGGGGTGCACCGGGCCGTCGGCTTCCTCACCAACCGGCGCTTCCACAAGGTGCTGTTCGGCGACAGCTCGGCGATCGTCCCCTACCTGCGCCGCCTCGGCTACGACCTTGGCGACGCCGAGCAGACCGGCTCCAACTTCGGCCTCACGGTGCGGCAGGACACCCCCGGTCTGACCAGCGTCGGCAGGGGGACGATGGTCGCCGACGGGCTGTCGGTCATCAACACCGACTACACCGGCACGTCCTTCCGGACGTCACGGGTGACGATCGGCCCGCACAACTTCCTGGGCAACCACATCGCCTTCCCCGCCCGCGGCAGGACCGGTGACAACTGCCTCCTGGCCACGAAGGTGATGGTCCCGCTCGACGGGGAGGTCCGCGAAGGCGTGGGGCTGCTCGGCTCGCCGAGCTTCGAGATCCCCCGGTCCGTCCTGCGGGACAGCAGGTTCGACCACCTCAAGGACGGCGCGACCTTCCGGCGCCGCCTGGCGGGGAAGAACAAGCACAACGCCGCCACCATGGCCCTGCACCTGATGTCGCGGTGGCTGTTCTTCTTCTCGGTCGCGCTGGTGGTGTCGGTCGCCGCGGACCTCTACGCCACGCTCGGCCCGGCGGTGATCGCGCTCGCCAACGTCCTCACGGTGCTGTTCGCCGTCGCCGACATGATGCTGACCGAGCGCGCCACCGCGGGCCCGGGCGGTCTGCGGCCGCTGTACTGCTCGATCTACGAACGTCCCTTCTGGCGGCACGAACGCTACTGGAAGATCACCAACCCGACCGAGGCGATCGCGGTCCTCAACGGCACGCCCTTCAAGACCGTCGTCTGGCGGCTGCTCGGCGTCCGGATCGGCAGCCGGGTCTTCGACGACGGCTGCTACGTGCCGGAACGGTCCCTCGTGGCCATCGGCGACGAGTGCGTCCTCAACGAGGGCACCCGGATCCAGTGCCACTCGCAGGAGGACGGCACCTTCAAGTCGGACCGCACCACGCTGGGCAGCCGTTGCACCGTCGGCGTGGGCGCCCTCGTCCACTACGGCGTCACGATGGGCGACGGGGCCGTCCTCGCGCCCGACTCCTTCCTGATGAAGGGCGAGGAGGTCCCGGAGCGGGCCCACTGGGGCGGCAACCCGGCCCGGGAGATGCGCGGCGCCATGGCCGGCGCTCCCGGCTGAAGGCGCCCCGCAGGAACGCTCGCGCCCCCGCTCGTCCCCACAGTCCTGTAGTTTCCACAGGGTTACCACGGGCGCCCCGCGCCCCGTCCCATCGGAGGGAACCGGCACGATGTTCGGCCTCAGCGAGCTCGCCCTGCTGCTCATCGTGGTCATCGTCCTGATCGGCATCAGGAAGCTCCCCGGCCTCGTGCGCTCCGCCGGGAAGGCCTCCCGCATCCTCAAGAGCGAGGCCGCGGCCATGAAGGCGGACGACGACCCGTCCGCCGACGGACCCGCCCCGCGCGTCATCCGGGCGGCCCCCGGGGACGTGACCCGCAGGACCGACGAGGTGGACGGCACGGGGCGCTGAGCCTCCGCCGGCCGTCGAGCGCGCGGCCGCGGACGCGTGCTTGACGGGCGTGCGAACATCGCCCTGTACGGACCGCCGGGTGAGGGGCAGGGGGAGCCGTGACGGGGTTCGAGACAGCGCTGGTCATCCTCGCGGGCGGTTAAGTCACCGGAGGTGCCTACGACCGGCTGAGGAAAGCCGCGACCGAGCGGCGCGAGGCCCGGCCCGGCAGCAGGAGCTGAACGGACCGCAGCCGGTGTGCGGTTGCGGGCACCACCTCGCCTACCACGACGCGCGCGAGGGCCTGTGCTACGCCTCCGTCCCGGCACCGTCCGGCCGCAAGGACGAGGCCGGCGACAAGGACGAGGCCGAGGCCGAGGACCGGCGGTGTCCGTGCCGGCGGTACGCCGGCCCGGAACCGCTGGCGACCCTGTACGCGCCGGAGATCGCCGCGCCGCCCGCGGAACGTCGCCGGCCCGACGCCGCCGGGTAGCGGCTCAGGCCGCCTCCTCGACCGCCGTGGCCGGTCCGACGAGCTCCTCGAGGACGTCCTCCATCGTGACGTAGCCGAGCAGCGTGCCGTCGTCCCCGGTGACCGCGGCGAGGTGGGTGCCCGCGGCCCGCAGGGCGGTGAGCGTGTCGTCCAGCGGGGTGGTGGGGCGGAGCCGGATGACGGGGTGGAAGGCGCTCGGGGGGAAGGGACGGTCGCGCCCGGCGGCGCCGAGGGTGTCCTTGATGTGGAGGTAACCGAGGACGCCGCCGTCGGCGCCGGTGACCGGCAGACGGGAGTAGCCGGACGCGGCGGCGGTCCGCTCCAGCTCGTCCGGGGTGACCCGCTCGCCGACGGTGACCATGCGGCCGGCCGGTACGAGGATCTCCCCCACCGGACGGCTGCCGAGTTCCAGGGCGTCGCGCAGGCGCTCGCCGCCCGTGACGTCGAGCAGGCCGGCGGCGCTGGAGTCCTGGACCAGTCGGGCCAGTTCGTCGTCGGTGAAGACGGCCGCGACCTCGTTCTTCGGCTCGACGCGCAGCAGCCGCAGCAGGGCGTTGGCGAAGGCGTTGATGCCGAAGACCACCGGGCGCAGCGCGCGGGTGACGTTCACCAGCGGCGGGCCGAGCAGCAGCGCGGCGCGCTCGGGCGCGGCGAGCGCGATGTTCTTGGGCACCATCTCGCCGACCAGCATGTGCAGGTAGGTGGCCGCGGCAAGGGCGATCACGAACGAGATCGGGTGCACCAGCGCGTGCGGGACGTGCGCGGCCTCGAAGCCCGGCTCCAGCAGGTGCGCGATGGCGGGCTCCGCGACCGCGCCCAGCACCAGCGAGGAGACGGTGATGCCCAGCTGCGCGGTGGCCAGCAGGGCGGACAGGTGTTCCAGGCCCCACAGCACGGTGCGGGCACGCTTGTCGCCCCCTTGCGCGCGCGGCTCGATCTGGCTGCGCCGTACGGAGATCAGGGCGAACTCGCCGCCCACGAAGAAGGCGTTCGTCAGCAGCGTGAGGGCGCCGACGGCGAGCTGCAGCGCGGTCATCGGGCGTCCTCCGCGATGCGGGCGACACGGACCCGCTCGGCGACGTGGTGGTCGACGCTGAGCACGGTGAAGCGCCAGCCATCGACCTCGGCGGCGTCGCCCCGGGCGGGGATCCTGCCGAGGGTGGCGGCCAGCAGCCCGGCGACGGTCTCGTACGGGCCCTCGGACGCGGTCAGGCCGATACCGGCGAGCTGGTCCATGCGGACGTTGCCGTCGGCCTCCCAGGACCCGTCGCCGGCGGGGGCGAGGTCGGGCCGCTGCTGGGGGTCGTGCTCGTCGCGCACGTCGCCGACGACCTCCTCCACGACGTCCTCGACGGTGACGACACCGGCCGTGCCGCCGTACTCGTCGATGACGACGGCCATGGTGCGGCGGCTGCGCATCCGGTCCAGCAGCCGGTTCACGGGCAGGCTGTCGGGCACGAGCAGCGGCGCGGTGGCCAGGGCGCTCACGGGTGTGGTGGCGCGTTCCGCGGCCGGAAGGGCCAGGACGTCACGGATGTGGACGGTGCCGATGACCTCGTCGAGGCCGTCCCTGTACACGGGGAAGCGGGACAGCCCGGTGGACAGCGACAGGGCGGCCGCGTCGGCGGCGCTCGCGTGGGCCTCCAGGGCCCGTACGTCCACGCGCGGGGTCATGACGTTCTCCGCGGTCAGCTCGCTCAGGTGGAGCGTGCGGACGAAGAGCTCGGCGGAGTCGGGCTCCAGGACGCCCACGGCGGCGGAGTGGCGGGCCAGGGCCCGCAGCTCGTCCGGTGTGCGGGCGGAGGCCAGTTCCTCCGCCGGTTCCAGGCCGAACCGGCGCACCAGGCGGTTCGCGGCGTCGTTGAGGTGGTTGATCAACGGCGAGAAGGCCGCGGTGAAGCCGCGCTGCGGCCCGGCCACCACCTTCGCGACGGCCAGCGGGCTGGAGATCGCCCAGTTCTTGGGCACCAGCTCGCCGATCACCATCAGCACCACGGTCGAGACGACGACACCCAGGACGGTCGCCGTCATGGACGCGGCGCCCTCGGGCAGGCCGGCGGCCTCGATCGGGCCGCTCAGCAGCGCCGCCAGGGACGGTTCGGCGAGCATGCCGATGACCAGTGAGGTCACCGTGATGCCCAGCTGCGCGCCGGACAGCTGCAGCGTCAACCGCCGCACGGCCTTGAGGGCGCCGTCCGCGCCGCGCTCACCGGCAGCGGCGGAACGTTCCAGCTCACCGCGCTCCACCGTGGTCAGGGAGAACTCCGCCGCGACGAACACCGCACAGGCCAGGGTCAGCAGCAGGGCCAGCAGCAGGAGCAGCACTTCGGTCACCGTGTCACCCCCGTTCCCACGCCTCGGCGGGCCTCTCGGGGTATGACACGGTCGGTACTCGGGGGATGGTCCATCGCGGGAACCGCGGCTCCTTCTTCGTGCTCGGTACGACGGGTTTCCCCCATGGTAAAGGAAGCGCAAAAGCCACGGTCGGCGGACGGACCCCTGGTCACCGCCCGCCCTCTCCCCTCACGGCCGGCCGGAGACCACTCGGCCATCAGGACGTCTTGGGAACTTCTTTACCTGACGTGGTAGTTCTGCGGGTGGTCCGCAGGGGCCTGCGGCCGGCGGCACGGCCCGATCCACCGCGGGCCGCGGCCCGCCCGTCTGCGGCCACTGCCACCGTACGACCTCATGTCGCGCACCTCCCCGAGCGGCGCCGCCGCCGGGCCGCCGCCCCGACCATCCGTGGAGTCACCCCCCGATGTCCTGGTTCGAAGCCGCCGTCCTCGGCCTGCTGCAGGGGCTCACCGAGTTCCTGCCCGTGTCCTCCAGCGCGCACCTGCGCGTGTTCTCCGCCCTGGCCGGCTGGAAGGACCCGGGGTCCGCCTTCACGGCCGTGACGCAACTGGGCACCGAGACGGCCGTGCTGATCTACTTCCGCCGCGACATCGTCTCGATCGTCAAGGCCTGGACGACGTCCCTCTTCGTGCCCGACCGGCGCAAGGACCCGAACGCCCGCATGGGCTGGTTCGTCATCATCGGGACGATCCCCATCGCGGTCCTCGGCGCGGTGTTCCAGCACAGCATCGAGACGTCACTGCGCGATCTACGGATCACCGGCACCGTGCTGATCCTCTTCGGGCTGGTCCTCGCCGTGGCCGACCGCAGCCGGGCGATCCGCAACGCCAAGCCCATCACCGAGCTGACGCTCCCCCACGCCCTCGGCTACGGCTTCGCCCAGTCCCTCGCCCTCATCCCCGGCGTCTCCCGCTCCGGCGGCACCATCAGTGCGGGCCTCTTCCTCGGCTACAGCCGTGAGGCGGCGGCCCGTTACTCGTTCCTGCTGGCCATCCCCGCGGTGCTCGCGTCCGGCACCCTGGAGCTGTTCAAGATCGGCGACGGCGCCGCCCCCGCCTGGGGGCCGACGCTGCTCGCCACCGGGATCGCCTTCGTCGTGGGCTACGCGGCCATCGCCTGGTTCCTCAAGTACGTCTCCACGCACAGCTTCACGCCGTTCGTGGTCTACCGCGTGCTCCTCGGCGTACTGATCATCGGACTGGTCGCCGCCGGTGCGGTCGCACCGGGCGCGGGAGGCGTGGGCTGACCGGCCCGGCCGGTCCGCGCCCCGTTCCCCGCCCCGTTTCCCGGCTCAGTCCTCGTCGTCCGAGTCGTCGTCGCCCTGGTCGTCGCCCTGGTCGTCCTGGCCGGCGGACGGTGCGCCGGCACCGGGCGCGGGCCCGGTCCCCTGGGTCGGCGTCGCGCTGGGACCGGTGGTGGGGGTCTTCGCGGAGCTGCTCTCCGGCGAGAACAGGAGCATGCCGAGGAGCACCGCCACCGCGAAGGCCACCACCCCGGCGATGGCGCTCGCGACGCGGGGCCGGTAGCGGATGAACTCGCCGGGGCTGCGTCGCTGCGCCGGAGCCGCCCGCCGCCTCGACGCCGGCCCCGGCCGCGCGGAGCGTGTCGCCGTCGGCCGCACCTGCGGCGCGGTACCGGCCTCGTGGCCCACGACGTTCGGGGCGCCGTGCGACGGCACGGTGGCGGGCAGGGACACCGGGTGCGCGCGCCACGCGTCGGTGCGGAACCAGTCGGCCACGTCCTGGGCCGAGGGCCGGTCCTCCGGCTGCTTGGCGAGGAGCCCGAGCAAATACCCCTCGAAGGCGGCGGGCAGATCGGCGCCGAGCTGGGAGGGCGGCACGGGGGCGCTGTCGATGTGCTGGTAGAGCAGGGCCGTGGCGCTGTCGCCCTGGAACGGCGTACGGCCCGTCAGCAGCTGGTACAGGACGCACCCGAGGGCGTAGACGTCGGAGGCCGGCCCCGCAGTCCGGCCCAGTGCCCGCTCGGGGGCGAGGTAGAGGCTGGTGCCGACGATCTGTCCGGTCATGGTGAGCGCGGCGGCCGGATCGTCGACGAACCGGGCGATCCCGAAGTCACCGATCTTGAGCGATCCGGCGGCGTCGAGCATCAGGTTGCCGGGCTTGATGTCGCGGTGGACGATGCCCTGCTGGTGGGCGGCCGCCAGGCCCGCGGCCGCCTGCGCGGCCACGACCGCGACGTGATCGGCGCCGAGCACGTGCCCTGCCTCCAGCAGCTGGCCCAGGCTGTCGCCCTCGACCAGTTCCATGACGAGGAAGAACCGCCCGTCCCAGGAACCGAAGTCGAAGACCGCCACGACGTGCGGGTGACCCAGGCGCGCCGCCGTCTGCGCCTCCAGCCGGAACCGCGCGGCCGCCGAGGCGTCGGAACCGTCGCCCAGCAGGAGCTTCACGGCGACGGGACGTCCCAGCACCTCGTCGGTCGCCCGCCACACCTCGCCCATGCCACCGCGGCCGATGGGCGCGTCCAAGCGATACCGATCCGCCACCAGCACGTCGTACGACCTCGATCCCGCGAGCCAAACCAGACCTTGCTTAAGGTACTTCACCCGCGCACCCGTGGTGACCTGCGGCCGCAACCGCCGGGGGACTCACACCTCGCCCAGGAACCCCGGGTCCGCCGGGCCCGTCCACCGGGCGAAGTCGGCGGCGAACGCGAGGACTTGGCTCATCGGAACCGCCTGCCGGGTGGTCGCCGCGAGATCGGCGTGGGCCTCCTCGGACCACAGGAACGGGTACACCGCGATCCCCTGCGAGGGCGTGAGGGCAGTTGCCTCCTCGCGCCAGCCCGGCCAGCGCAGCCCGTCGTAGAACGTCTCCAGCCGTCCCGACAGCAGCCAGGCGACCCAACCGGAGTAGTCCATCTCCATCGCCTCCCAGGCGAGGGTGTCGGGCGCGAAGTAGGTCATCTGGCCCGGCATTCCCGGCCGGCCCACGGCCGCGGGAGCGTGGCCGTTGAGCGCGAAGACCCCGCCCACCGCGTCATGGCCGACGACGAGACCGGTGCCGGGATGCCAGGCCGGGTCGAGGACCGCGGGGAAGCGGTTGACCTGTCCCAGGCTCGGCAGGCCTCCACCGGCGACCGGGCCGCCGCCGAACACCCGTACCCACCCGTCGTCCAGCAGCACCCCGCCGGTGTTCAGCACCAGGGCACCCAGCGCCGAACGCGCGGTGACCTGCAACTGCAGCAGGCACCGCATCCCTTCGGCACGGTCGCCGGGCAGCACCCGGGCGGCCACGGGGCCACCGGTGAGCCCGGCCTCCAGTTCCGGCCACGCCGGGGTGTCCACGTCGGTCAATTCGTCGATCTGCCGCACCCGAGGATGATCGCAGCCCGATGCCCGCCCGCCGGGGGCGGGGTGGGTGCGGTGCCGCGGAACCTCAGGTCACCTCGGACCGGTTGCGCGTCGGGACCGCCGCACGGCAGCGTGCGAGTCGGTCGAGGGGTCGCTTCCGGCCCATCGGGAGGAGGAAAGGTGAACACGGTCCTCGCATGGCGGCGCCTGCTCGGAGGCGTCCTCCTCCTCGCCGGCGTCGTCACGGCGGCGCACGGCTTCGGCACCTCGCAGGCCGGTGGCGCGGGCGGAACGGTCGTGGTCACCGTGGTCCTGGCGGGCTGCGGTGCCCGCCTCGTCCGTACCGCGGCCCCCGGCCGGCGCTGAGCCGGACCGGCGCCCCGGCTCAGCGCCGGTCGCCCCAGGCCGCGTTGTGCAGGAAGTAGGTGGGTGACCTCGCCCAGGGCGATGCGCTGCAAGTGGCGGAAGTACTCGAAGCGTTCGACGCCCGGGGTGATGACGATGAGCATGTCGGCGTCGCACCCGGGCGCCGCGGCGAAGGCGTGCGGGCGGCCGGGCGGGACGACGACCAGGTCGCCGGCGCCTGCGGTGACGACCTCGTCCCCGGAAAGGAACCGGGCTTCGCCGTCGAGCATGTAGAACATCTCGGCCGACCGGTCGTGCCGGTGCGGGCGGGCGCCGTCGGCGCCCCCGGTCAGGGTCACGCGCTGGGTGGAGAGCGCGCCTCCCGTCGCACTGCTGTCGGCCAGCAGCCGGACGGTGGTGGGGGCGCGGCCGATGACCTCGGCCTCGGTGGAGCGGACGATCACGGAGGCGTCGAAGTCGGGCACGATCAATGACATTGCGAACTCCTTGTCCGGGTGGTGACGGGTCTTCGGGAGCTGCCGGGTCACACGGCGAAGAGCAGGGCGGCGCTGACGAGGACGACGACCGCGGTGGCGAAGTGGATGCCGAAGGCCACCGCCTTGGTGCCTCCGTGCCGCAGGACCACCAAGGTGTCGCCGAGCGGGACGAGCGCCACGACCAGCATGAACCAGGCCTCGGCGCGGGCACCGGCGAAGGCGAGCAGGGCCAGGCCCATCACCCCGAAGGTGGCGTCCCGCAGGCCCTTGACGGTGAGGTAGGCGGCAGTCCCGTCCCCGTCGGCGGGCACGCCGTAGCCGGCGGCCGCGGGGCGGGGCTGGAGCAGGAACCGGACTCCGATGAAGAGCACCAGGAGGTCGAGCACGACGGCCAGGGCGTACGCGGTGGTGGTCACGTCCACATCTCCTTGCTAGCAGCGCTAGGGACAAGAGCGAAGCTAGCAGAGCGTCGACAGAAGGTCTAGCAGTGCTAGAATTTCTGCATGACGATCCGGACGCGCCGGGAGCGCGAGCGAGCCGAGCGCGAGCAGCTGATCATCACGGCCGCGCGGGAACTGGCCGAGGCCGAGGGCTGGGACGCCGTCACCACGCGGCGGCTGGCCGCCGAGATCGAGTACAGCCAGCCCGTCCTGTACAGCCACTTCAAGGGCAAGGACGCGATCATGGCCGCCGTAGCGGTGCAGGGGTTCGCGGAGCTGGCCGCCGAACTGCGGGAGGCGCGCACCGCGGTGGCGGGTCCGCGGGAGACCCTCGCCGCGGTGGGCGAGGCGTACACGGCGTTCGCGCGGCGGCGGCCGGCCCTCTACGGCGCGATGTTCACCCACCACGTCGGCCTGCCGTTCGCCACGCCCGAGGCCCCGGCGGCCCTGCGCGAGGCGTTCGGCGAACTGCTGCGGGCCGTGGAGCCGGTCGCGGGCGCCGGCGACGCGCCGGACCTCCTCACCGAGACCTACTGGGCGTCCCTGCACGGTCTGGTCACCCTCATGCGCAGCGGCCGGCTGCCGGAAGGGGCGCACGAGCGCCGCCTCGCCCTGCTGAACGGACGCTTCACCAACAGCGGTTGAAGCACCGGCGGCACACGCCGCACCCTCCACCGCCCGGCACCGCTCAGGGGACGAGGACGGTGAGCGAGGTGGCGGTGACGGCGAACCCCAGCTGCTCGTACCGCCGGCGAGCGGGATTGCCGTCGCTCACCGCCAGGGCGATCCTCGGGAGACCGCCGGCCGCCGCGTCCGCCAGCGCCCGGCGCAGCAGCCGGGAACCGAGGCCGGCGTGGCGGGGGTCCGGCTGCCGGAAGACCGTCGCGACCCACGGGAGGCCGTCCCGGTCCGTCACCACGACCCCCGCGACGACGTGGCCGTCCCCGTCGACGGCCAGGGTGCTGCACGGCAGGACCGGCCCGAGCACGGCGCCCGACAGCACCGGAGCCAGCTGGGCTTCGAGGGCCTCCTCGTCACTTCCTTGATGGTGGTCGGGATGGCCCGGCCCGAAGGCGGCACGCCACGCGGGGAACAGCTCGTGTGCCTCCCGGTCGCAGGGTACGGCGCGCAGTCCGCCCGGCAGGGGCGCCGGGGCCCACTCGCGCGGCGGGGGGTCGGCGACGAGGTCGCGCTCCATCGTGTGCGCGTGCCGGAGGACCCGGGCACCGTGCCGGACGAGCTGCTCCCCGAGTTCGACGGAACCCGACACGGCCCACCCCGGCATGCCCGCGAGCACGGCCGGTACGGGGTCGGGTCCCACCGCCTCCGCGAGGTCGGCCCACGGCCGGCCGTCCCGGACCCCCTCGACGTACGTCAGTTCCGGCAGTCCCCCGGGGCCGTGCAGGACCAGGCGCTCTTCTTCGTGCACGGCCACTCAGTACCCGCCCACCGGCATCGGCATCGCTCTCATGCGGCCCATGCTGCGGGCCGCCCGCCGGTGCGGGCAACCGGTTTCCGGACGGGGGACGCCCTGCCGCACCGGTGCGCCGGTGCACCGGTGCACCGGACCCTCAGGCCTGCGGGGCCGGGTAGGTCGGGTACTCGACCTCGGACACGTGCTGCACGACACGGACGACCTGGCACGAGTAGCCGAACTCGTTGTCGTACCAGAGGTAGAGGATGGCGTTGTCGCCGTCGACCTTGGTGGCGCCGGCGTCGACGATCGAGGCGTGCCGCGAGCCGATGAAGTCGCTGGAGACGGCGTCGGGGGCGCTGATGAAGTCGATCTGGCGCTTGAGCGGCGAGGTCAGCGACACCTCGCGGAGGTGGTCGAGGACCTCCTCGCGGGTGGTCTCCCTGGCGAGCTGCAGGCTGAGGATCGCGAT
The DNA here is from genome assembly GCF_042891295.1 of Streptomyces sp. NPDC001902. NCBI lineage: Bacteria > Bacillati > Actinomycetota > Actinomycetes > Kitasatosporales > Streptomycetaceae > Streptomyces > Streptomyces sp. NPDC001902. Next base: position 227,503 of record NZ_JBIATA010000013.1, read on the forward strand.
CGAGACGTCCGGCACCGGCACGCGGATGGAGCTGCCGGTGATCCTGGCCTTGAGGTCGGGCAGCGCCTTGGCGACGGCCGAGGCGGCACCGGTCTCGGTGATGACCATGTTGAGCGGCGCCGAACGGCCGCGGCGGTCGGAGCTGTGGTAGTTGTCCAGCAGGTTCTGGTCGTTGGTGAACGAGTGGACCGTCTCGACGTGGCCGCGCAGGACGCCGTACTCGTCCGCCATCGCCTTCAGCGGGGGCACGATCGCGTTGGTGGTGCAGGAGGCGCAGGACAGGATCCGCTCGTCCGGCTTGATCATGTCGTGGTTGACGCCGTGGACGACGTTGGGGACGTCGCCCTTGCCCGGCGCGGTCAGGACGACCTTGTCGATGCCGGGGCGCAGGTGCTGCGAAAGGCCTTCGCGGTCACGCCACTTGCCGGTGTTGTCGATGAGGATGGCGTCCTTGATGCCGTACGCGGTGTAGTCCAGCGACGTCGGGTCGTCGGCGTGGATCACCTTGATGGCGTTGCCGTTGGCGACGATCGTGCTGTTCGCCTCGTCCACGGTGATCGTGCCCTGGAACTGGCCGTGGATGGAGTCGCGGCGCAGCAGCGAGGCGCGCTTGACGAGGTCTTCGCCGGCCCGGCCGGCCCCCTTGCGGACGACGATGGCGCGCAGCCGCAGGCCGTTGCCGGAACCGGCCTTCTCGATCAGCAGCCGGGCGAGGAGGCGGCCGATGCGGCCGAAGCCGTAGAGGACGACGTCGCGCGGCTCACGCCGCTCGATCTTGTTGGCACCCGTGGCGCCCGCGACGGCCGCCGCGGTGAACTCGGCCACCGACAGCCCGCGGTCGTCGGCCCGGTACGTCGCGGCGAGCATGCCGAGGTCGATCTGGGACGGGCCGAGGTCGAGCGTGGTGAGTGCGTGCAGGAACGGCAGCGTCTCGGTGACCGAGAGCTCCTCGCCGGCGATCTGCCGGACGAAGCGGTGGGCCTTGAGGATGCTGATCACCGACTTGTTCACCAAGGAGCGGCTGTGCAGCAGGACGGTCACGTCCCGCTCCCTGTGCAGCTTCCCGATGATCGGAATCATCGATTCCGCGATCTCCTCGCGGTGCTTCCAGTCGGTGAACGAGTCCTCGTTGACAGTCACAGGCTTATCTTTCGAGCTAGGCGGTGCTCATATGTTAACCACACCGCCATCTCGCTCTTGCCGCGGGTCCCACCGGGTGACGTCAGGAGACGGCGATGACCCCCACCGCCGCCGAGCCGGTCTTCGCGCGCAGGAGGACGTCGTAGAGGTACCGGTCACCGTCGCGCGGCGCCACGACCGCCCGCGCCCCGGTCGGCAGCGCCCGGGACACGGCCTCGTGCCGCTCCCCCGGCGCCGACCCGCTGACGGCCACGAGCCGCACCGGGGTGCTGCCGATGTTCTCGAACGTCACGGAACGGGTCCGGGGACAGGGGCCGTCGTGCTCACCGGTGCAGTGGAAGCGGACGTCGCCGAGGTTCACCAGCCCGCACGAGACGTCGGTGGCGAAGGCGAAGTGCGAGGAGCAGACAGCCCCCACCCGCAGGTCCTCCGCGGGGGCCTGCGCGGCGGCCGTGTGGCCGGGGCGGGGCGCATCCGCGCAGGAGACGGCGGACACACCGAGTGCGGCCGTGACGAGTGCTGCGGGCAGGAGTGCTGTGCGCACCTGTGGCTCCAGAAGTGGTGCAGTCGGTGAGTCCCGCTCACCGGGGTGCCGGCCCGCGCCGGACCGGCGCGGGCGAAGGACGGGAAAGGGCAGGACAGGGCAGGGGCCCCGAACAGGGGGCCCGAACGCGATGGGGCCCGTACGCGGGTGGGGCCCGGAAGCCGTGGCTCGCGGGCCCCGCCCTCAGCGCGTCGGCACGGGCGCCGGCGACTGGTTCAGCGGTCGTTGTGCGCGGGACGTTCCGTTGCGATGACGTCGTTCGCGTACACGAGGGCGACCCGGTGGTTGTACTGGATCGTGTACATCTTCTTGGCGCCGAAGACGACCTTGCCGTCGGCCTTGAAGTAGTCGTCGGTCAGGGCGGGCGGCGTGGTGGCGACGTACGCCTGGCCGGACGGGATGCTGTACATGCTCAGCGGGGCCTGGGTGGAGGCGCCGTACCCGGCCGGGTACTCCGCGGCGTCCGGGTAGCTGGTCCCGTACACCTTGCCGGGCGGCGTGGCGGGCGTCACACCGGCCTTGACGATGGTGTAACCACCGTACGCCGGGACGGTGTTGGCGCCGTGCGGGTTGTAGAACCACACCTTCGCGCCGCTGAACCAGATCGCGGTCCAGGCACCGTCCTTGCCGGCGACGACGAACTGCTGGCCGGCCTGCACGGTGTTGCCCCAGTCGTTGATCCGGTCGGTGCCGGCGGCACCGGAGTGGATCGCCGGGTCCCCGAACAGGGGCGCGGTGCTGTCGGGGGCGGTGCGCACGAACAGCGTGTTCGACGCCTGCGTCACCTTGGTGCACTCCGGGGTGGCACCGGTCGGGTCGTCGGACGGGCAGATCTGGGCGGTCTGCTGGTTCCGCTCGAAGCCGGGCGCGATGGTCACCACCGAGCCGATGTCACCGACCCCGTGCCTGCCCGTGACGGGCGCGCCGAGCAGGGCCATGAAGTGCTCCCAGTCCCAGGCGGTGCCCGGGTCCCAGTGCATGCCGGAGACCGCCCCGGAGTTCGGGCCGGCAACGTTGTCATGGCCCACGATGTGCTGCCGGTCGAGCGGCACGCCGAAGCGCCCGGCCAGGTACGTCACCAGCTCCGCCGTGGCCTCGTACTGCGCCTCGGTGTACCAGTCGGCCCCGTGCGCGGCGAAGCCCTCGTGCTCGATGCCGATGGAGTGCATGTTGGTGGAGTAGTTGCCCGCGTGGAAGGAGATGTCCTTCGTGGGCATCATCTGCGTCACCGCACCGTCCGACGACCGCATCACATAATGCGAGGCGGTCGTGCTGCCCGGGGCCTGGAAGGTGGCGACCGCCGACTCGTACGACCCCTCGGTGTCGTGGATGACGATGGTGTCGATCCGGATCCCGTTGGCGGGCCGGTCGGACACCTGACCGTTGGTCGACGCCGCCGGCACGAAGGTGCAGTCCACGCTGGCGGGGCACTCGACGTCGGCGGTCACCGCCGCCTTCAGGTGCAGCTTCGCGAGCTGCGCCCTGGCGGGCTCGACCTGCGGCACGGCCGCCAGGCTGACCCGCTGGCCGTCCGTCGTGGTACGGCCCGCACCCTTGGCCAAGGTGGCAAAGACACGGTCGGCGAACGCCCTGGCACCCTGCTCCTGCGAGGCCTGGCTGTAACGCGCCACCGCCCCGTACCACTCGCCGGGTTCAGCGGAAGCGGTTCCGGCCGTGGCCTTCTGGTACGACGCCAGCAGCGCCGCACCGCCGCGGATGTTGGCCGCCGGGTCACGGCGCAGCTCCCGCACCGACAGGCCGGTGAGCTTCGCCGCGGCCTGAAGGGTGTGCAGCGCCGGATCGGCGACGAAAGACGCCAGGTCGCTGCGGCCGACCGCTCCGGCATCACCACCGGCCACCATCTCCGCCGTCACATCGGTGAGGTGCATCGGACCGTAGCCACCGCTCGCGCTGTGCGCGCCCGCATGCCCGTCCCACGCCGACTCCTGGTACGCCACCGCCAGCAGCACCTGCTCCGGCACGTGGTACTCATCAGCCGCCGCAGCGAAATCCCGCTGCCGGGCGGTGTCCGCCGGCGCCGCACCGGAGGCCTGCGCCGTCAACGGCACGGCCACCGAGCCCGCGATCACCAGCGCGCCGACCGCCGCCAGCAGGCCGGGCCTGCGCCGCCTGGCGTGCCGGCGTATGGAAGTCTCTGATGTCATGAACGATCCCAAATCTTGAACGTGTGAGGCCAATTCCCCTGGCCGGACGTCGATGTGACGTTCCATCGGCCCATGGAAGGCTCGCGGATTCTACTCACGCCGAATCCCCGGAACTTGAGGCACCGTCACTATCGAGCCACCGTCGAGCGGTTCGCCGGCGGCGGGCCGGATCCTCCGGACGGCAAGCGGGAAGAGCGTGGGGGTTCATCGGCCGAATTCCCGGCATCCGCCGCAACTCCCGCACCCGCGAGGGGGAACCGGGGGCGATGAAGGGCGGGGACCGCATCGGCGGTCGAACTCGGCCGGTGCATCGCAGTCGCACGACCTCCCGGTGCGTCACCGCCCCGACGGTGGAAGCTCACGAAGATCCCTCTTCTTGTCCGGACGGGCGTGCACGCGAGAGCCGCAGACCCCTGGCCAATAGCTTGCTGCGTCAAGGAGTAGATCAGGAAAGTGCTGCACCATGCAAGTAACTGCGACGCATAACGGCGCCAATCGGTTCATCCACGACGCCGAGTCTCACCATGCGACCCTGGACGCCCCCATCCGTCACCGCCTTGACAGGTGACTTTTTTCTGTGCGAAAGTCATCACCACTTCAATAGGTGATCAGATCGGTCATCGCGTCCCCGGAACCGAGGAGAGGCCGCGTGAGCCAGGCTGTGGAATACGACTACGTCGTGGTGGGCGCGGGAACGGCCGGCAGTGTGCTGGCTTCGCGCCTGTCCGAGGACGGCGGCGCCCGCGTCCTCCTGCTGGAGGCGGGCGGCCCCGACGTGCCGGAGGCGATGCCGGTTCCCCCCGCGTGGCCGCGGTTGCTGGGCACGTCGTCCGACTGGGGCGACCGCACGACCGAGCAGGCCGCCACCGGCACGTCCGTGGCGCTCGCCCGGGGCAGGGGCCTCGGCGGGTCGTCGGCGATCAACGCCATGGTCTTCACCCGCGGGCACCGCAGCGCCTACGACGCGTGGGCCGCCGGCGGCGCGAAGGGCTGGGGCTTCGACGCCCTCCTGCCGTACTTCATGCGCAGCGAGCGCGCGGAGGGCCGCGACCCCCGCACGCGCGGGCAGCACGGACCGCTGGCCGTGGCCCCCGCCCGCGAGCCGAACCCGGTGCTGGAGGCCTGTCTGGAAGCGGCCGCGGAAGCGGGCCACCGCAGGGCGGCCGACATCAGCTCCGGGCTGGAGGAGGGATTCGGCTGGCCTGACCTGAACATCGTCGACGGCCGGCGTCAGAGCGCCGCCGACGCCTACCTCACCCCCGCGTCGGGACGGGCCGGCCTGCGCGTGGTGACCGGTGCGCCCGTCCACCGCGTCCTGCTGGACGGCGACCGCTGCACCGGGGTGGCGTACACCGCCGGAGGAGAAGAGGTCACCGCCCGCGCCACCCGTGAGGTGATCCTCACGGCCGGCGCCATCGGCACCCCGCACCTGCTCATGCTCTCGGGCATCGGCCCCGGCCGGCACCTGCGGGAGACCGGCGTCGAGGTCGTCCACGACCTGCCCGGCGTCGGGAGCGGCCTGCAGGACCATGTGATGGCCGGTCTGGTCTACTCCGCCGCCCGCCCGGTCCCCGCCGCGCGGAACAACCACGGGGAGGCCCTGGGCCTGCTGCGCAGCACGCCCTCCGCCGACGCCCCCGACCTGCAGATCATCTTCGTCGACGTCCCGAGCCATGCGCCCGCCCTCGCGGGGCCGCGTGAGGGCTACACGATCCGCGTCTCGCTGATGCGCCCGCACAGCCGCGGCACGGTGCGGCTCGCCTCATCCGCGCCCGGGACCGCCCCGCTGATCGACCCGGACTACTACGCCGACCCCCGTGACCTGCGGACCATGGTCGCCGGCATCCGCGCGGCCCGTGAGATCGGCCGGGCCAGGGCGCTCGACGGCTGGCGCGGCGAGGAGGTGCTGCCCGGCGTGGACGTCGACGACGACGCGGCGGTCGCCGCCTACCTCCGCAGGGGCCTGGCGTCCTACTTCCACCCGGTCGGCACGTGCAGGCTCGGCACCGACGAGGGCGCCGTGGTGGACGAGGAGCTCAGGGTCCGCGGCATCGACGGGCTGCGCGTCGCCGACGCCTCGGTGATGCCGTCGATCGTCTCGGGGAACACCAACGCGACGGTCTACGCCATCGCCGAGCGGGCCGCCGAGTTCGTCTCCCGGAAGGGGGCGTCATGACCGCGGCCGACCACGAGAACCAGCCGGAGCGCGGGGCCCCCGTGGCGCGCCGCACCATGCTCGGCATGCTCGGCGCCGGGATCGCCGGCGTCGCCGCCGCACCCTGGCTGCAGCGCGGCTGGGAGAACTTCCTCGGCGCGGCCTCCCAGGCCGACCCCACCGGGCTCACCGGGGTGCTCCCCAACCCGGGCGGCTTCCGCTACTACAGCGTCGTCGGCTCGGTGCCCCGCAAGGACGAGCGGACCTACCGGCTGAAGGTCAACGGTCTCGTCGACCGTCCGCGGACGTACACCCTCGACGACCTCCGCGCGCTCCCGCAGCAGCGGATCGTGCGCGACGTGCAGTGCACCGACGGCTGGCGGGTGGCGGACACCCCCTTCGAGGGCGTGCCGCTGTCGGACCTCCTGGACGCGGCAGGGGTGCGCCCGGAGGGCAAGGCGATCCACTTCACGTGCTTCGACGGCGTCTACACCGAGAGCCTGACCCTCACCCAGGCGCGCCGCCCCGACATGCTGGTCGCCCTGAAGATGCAGGACAAGCCCGTCAGCCACGAGCACGGCGGCCCCGTCCGGCTCTACGCCGCGCCGATGTACTTCTACAAGTCGGCCAAGTGGCTGTCCGGAATCACCGTGACCGACGAGGTCATCCCCGGCTACTGGGAGGAGTACGGCTATGACGTCGACGGCTGGCTCGACGGCGCCGACCAGCGCGGCGACGCGCAGGCCGCCTGAACGCTCCGGGCGCGTACTGCGGTTCACCAGGGCCGAGCGCTGGGTGCACCGCGGCACCGGTCTGCTGATGCTGGTGTGCCTGGTGACCGCGGCCTGCCTCTACCTGGGGCCGCTGGCCCAGCTCGTCGGCCGCCGCCACCTGCTCGCGACGGTCCACGAATGGTCGGGGATCCTGCTGCCGCTGCCCTTCCTGCTCGGACTCGCCTCCCCCGCCTTCCGCGCGGATCTGCGCAGGCTGAACCGCTTCGCCCCGTACGACAAGCGCTGGCTGCGGGCCGCGCGCCGGCGGCTGACCTCGCCGGACATGCGTCCCGCCGGCAAGTTCAACGCCGGTCAGAAGCTCTACGCTGGCTGGCTCGCCGGGGTCGTGCTGGTCATGACGGCCACGGGGCTGCTGATGTGGTTCACGGGCCTGCTGCCGGCGGTCTCCCGCACCAGCGCGATCTTCGTGCACGACCTCCTGGCCTGGGCCATCGCCCTGGTGCTGATCGGGCACATCCGCAAGGCGTTCCAGGACCCCGAGGCGCGGCTCGGGATGCGCACCGGGTACGTCTCCCTGGGCTGGGCGCGGCGATGGCACGCCCAGTGGCTGGACGAGGACCGCCCGGCGGCCGAGGACACGCCGGAGCGCTGAACGTCGCCCCGCCGCACCCACGCAAGCGCCCGGGTGGCCGGGCCCCGCAGAACGGGGCCCGGCCACCCGGGCGTATCGACGGGCACTCGCTCGCCCGCACGGCGGTGTGCTACGCGGACACGGCCGTCCGCGGCGTGGCCGCCTTCTTGCGCGCGCGGTACGCCGCCGCCTTCACACGGTTGCCACAGGGGTCCATGGCGCACCACTCGCGACGGCTGCCGTGCGAGCGGTCGAGGTAGATCTGCGTGCACTCCGGCCTGCTGCACTCCTTGACCAGCTCCGCGTCCGGGCCGCTGAGGAGCCGCACGGCCTCCCGGGCCAGCGACGACAGGGCCTGCTGCGGCGTCGCCTCGACCCTGCGCCCGTCCCTGGTGAGCTGCGGGACGGCGGACGGCCTGCGTGCCGCCGCGTTGAGGAGCGCGAGCGCGTCGGTGTCGTAGTCCTCCTTGTTCAGCGCGGACCTGACGAGCGAGAAGACCGCCTCCCGCAGGGAGACCGCCTCCGCCACGTCGGACGGCTGCGAGAGGACGTCCCCGTCGACGAGCCCCGACTCGCGGAACCAGGCGTCGAGGCTCTCGGGCGTGGTGAGCATCTCCTGGGGCTCCGGGTTGCGACGGCGCCTCAGGGTTCCCACGAAGTCCAGCACGGGCATGCCGCACTTGAACACATGCATCATGTCACCATTTTGACAGGTGACGAACAAGAGGGCAAGGCACCGGCCCGACGGCGACACACTTATTCTGCCCATTGCAGCCCGCCGGCGTGCCGGCGTGCCGGCCTCGACGGCGAACAGGCGGAGGTCTCAGGCCGGGGTCAGGCGGAGGCGCCCTGGTCGGTCGCCACCCGGCCCAGCGCGATGGTCAGCGCGGCGAGGTCCTGGTCGGCGAAGGGTTCGACGAGGTGGCGTCGCACGCTGGCGAGGTGCGTCGGCCAGGCCTGCTCCAGGCGCCCGAGCCCGGCGTCCGTCAGCACGGCGTTCCAACCACGGCCGTCCTCGGCGCACTTGACGCGTTCCACCCAGCCGTGCTTCTCGAGCCGGATGACGACGCGGGTCATCCCGCTCAGGGAGAGGCTGCAGGCGGCGGCGAGCTCGCTCATCCGCATCGCGCGCCCCGGGGTCTCGGACAGGTGCCTCAGCGGCGTGTATTCGGAGAGCGGCAGCCCCGCCCCCTCGACCATGTCGGCGTCGACGGCACGCGGGAGCTCCAGGAGCACCCGGCCCAGCGCGCGCACGAAAGCCTCCTCGCTCGCGCTGAGGGGCTGCAACTGCTGCTTCGTGGACGCCATCCCCCCACTTTAGCTTCTTGACGGGTCAATGAGGCCTCAATGATCGGCACTGCGCGAGAACCGGTGCGAGCACGCGCCTTTGACAGTTGTCGACCGGTCGTCTAGCTTCAAATAGGCGACCGGTCAGTTAGTCATTCCGGTCCGCCCATCCCCCCATCGCACAGCAACGAAAAGAAGCGGAGAGCCTCCTGTGGCCACCCCCGTCAAGCTCGCCATCGTCTACTACTCGTCGACCGGCACCATCACCGAGATCGCCAGGGAACTGCACGACGCCGCCGTCAAGGCCGGCGCCGAGGTGCGCCTGGTGAAGACGGCCGAACTCGCCCCGCAGGCCGCCATCGAGAGCAACCCGGCCTGGGCCGCCCACCACGCGGCGAACACGCACGTCCCGCACGCCACGCCCGAGGACGTCGAGTGGGCCGACGCCGTGATCTTCGGCACCCCCACCCGCTTCGGCAACGTCTCGGCGCAGCTCAAGCAGTTCATCGACACGCTCGGCGGGCTGTGGGCCGAGGGCAAGCTGATCGACAAGGTCTACAGCGCCTTCGTCTCCAGCGCCACCGCGCACGCGGGCCAGGAGGCCACGCTGCTGGCCCTCTACACCTCGATCCACCACTTCGGCGGCATCACCGTCACCCCGGGCTTCACCCAGCCCTCCAAGTTCGTCGACGGCAACCCCTACGGCACCTCCCACGTGGACGGCCAGGGCAACAACCCCGTGGACGAGGTCACCCGCACCGCCGCCCGCGTCCAGGCCGAGCGCGTCGTGCGCGTCGCCGCGCAGCTCAAGGCGGCCTGACCCCTCCCGGCACCCCGCCGGCAGCGGCGCCGCGCGGCAGGCCCCCTCACCGGGGGAACCGCGCGGCGCCGCTCCCCACATCCTCACCGAACCCACGAACAGGGAGATGCGGAAACATGCGCGTCGAGATCTGGACCGACATCGCCTGCCCTTGGTGCTACGCCGGCAAGGCCCGTTTCGAGCGGGCTCTCGCCGGCTTCGAGCACCGTGACGGCGTCGAGGTGGTGCACCGGTCGTTCGAGCTCAACCCGGACGCCAAGAACGGCACGACACCGATCATCGACGCCGTGGCCGCGCAGTACGGGCGCACCCGCGAGCAGCAGGTCGCACGGGAGGAGCACGCCGCGTCCGAGGCGCGCACCGAAGGACTGGACTTCCGGATCGGCGGCCGCGTCCACGGCAACACCTTCGACGTCCACCGCCTCCTGCACTTCGCCAAGGAGCACGGCGTCCAGCAGGAGCTCCTGGACCTCGCCTTCTGGGTGAACTTCGCGGACGAGCGTTCCGTCTACGACACGGAGACCCTGCTGGACCTGGCGGCCGAGGCGGGACTTGACCGGGCGCAGGCGGGCGCCGTCCTGGCCGACCCCGACGCCTACGCCCGGCAGGTACGGGCCGACGAGCGGCTGGCCGCTGAACTCGGCGCCGGCGGCGTGCCGTTCTTCGTGCTGAACCGGAAGTACGGCGTGAGCGGACTGCAGCCCGTCGAGCTGTTCACCCGCGCCCTGGAGCAGGCGTGGGAGGACCACGCGGGGGCCCGGGCCTGACGCCCGGCCCCAGGGGGGGCTCCCGCAGTACCCCTGCGCGGCGCGTTCCCCCGTGGCGGGCGCCGTGGCGTGAGGGAGACGGACGCGCACATGACCAGGGACAACGCCCGGAACGCCGCGCTCGGGGAGTTCCTCCGCTCACGCCGCGCGAAGACCTCCCCCGCGCAGGCCGGCCCGGTCCCCGAACCGCCCGCGCCCTGCGCCTGACCGACGACGAACGGGTCCATCTGTTCAGCGTGGCCAGGTCCTCCGCCCCACCGCCCCGGCGCCCCGTCCGCTGCCGCCGCAACAGGTCCGTCCGGCCCTGCACCGCCTCCTGGAGCCGATGACCGAGGGCCCGGCGCTGGTGGTGGGGCGCCGCACCTGCGTCCCGGCCGCCGACCGGCTCGCCCATGCGCTCCACACCGGCTTCGACGCGCTCCCCCAGCGGCAGCGGAACATGGCCCGCTTCACCTTCCTCGACGCCCGCCTCTACGCCGGCAACCACCCCCACGACCCCCGGCTCGCCGAGCTGGTCGGCGGACTGTCCGGGCGCGACGAGGACCTCCCGACGTGGTGGGACGGCCACGGCATCAAGCGCCACCGGCGATTCGGACCAGATCCTCGGCGTCCGCACCGCGGAGCCCGCGACCGCCTCCGACCGGGCCCTGCGCCGGCTCGCCCAGTGGGCCGAACAGAGCGGCCCGACCGGCCCAGTCATCTGACTTTCACACTTAAAGTCAGCTGTTAGCCTGGCCCCGCAGGCCGATCCGCGCCTGCGCCGAGGGCTGCCGCACACCGCCCGGGGCCGCCGACGACCGCGCGGCCGTCCGGGCAGGGCGCGCCCGCAGGAAGGAGGCACGATGCACATCAAGGGGTCGGTCGCCCTGGTGACGGGCGCGAGCCGCGGCATCGGCCGCGCCTTCGCCCGCGCGCTCATCACGCACGGCGCGTCCAAGGTCTACGCGGGCGTCCGCGATCCGGAGAGCCTCGTCGACCAGAGCCTGGTGGACGACACCCTCGTCCCCCTGCGTCTGGACGTCACCAAACCCGACGAGGTCGCCGCGGCGGCCGCCGCGGCCGGCGACGTCAGCATCGTCGTCAACAACGCGGGCACGGGCGGCGCCGGCACCCGTCTGCTGGAGGGTTCCTTCGACGGCGCGCGCCAGGCGATGGAGGTCAACTACTTCGGCACCTGGGCCGTTTCCCGGGCCTTCGCCCCGATCCTGGCCGCGAACGGGGGCGGGGCGCTGGTCAACATGCTCTCGCTGGCGTCCTGGGTCGGCCAGCCGCTGATCCCCGGGTACGCGGCCTCCAAGGCGGCCGCGTGGTCGCTGACCGACACCCTCCGGCAGGCCCTGCACCCCCAGGGCACGCTGGTGGTGGGCGTCCACGCGAGCTTCGTGGACACCGAACTCAGCGCGTGGACCGACGCCCCGAAGATCAGTGCCGGGACGGTGGCCGAACTGACCATGGACGCGCTGCTCCACGACCGGCCGGAAGTCCTCGCCGACGAGGAGACCCGGCGCGCCAAGTCCGCACTCTCCGGACCTCCGAGCGCCACCCCGGGCGCATGACGCGGCGGCGGGCGCCCCCCCCCCCCCCCGGGGGGCGGGGCCCCCGCGGGGGGACCGGGGGGGGGAGACCGGGCAAGGCGGTCGGGGTGGTGGCGCTGCTGGGGCCGGGGGGGAGAACAG
>NZ_JBIATA010000014.1:0-219400 GCF_042891295.1 Streptomyces sp. NPDC001902
TCTTCTCGCCGATCGCGCAGGGTGTGCTGACCGGCAAGTACCGGCGGGGGCAGGAGCCCCCGGCGGGGTCGCGGGGCCCCCACCACCAAGGCGGCCCCGGCCAGATATACCCCTGGATGATCGACGACGTGCTCGAACCCCTCCACCCGCACCACCCCCACCCCCCCCCCGCGGGGGGCCCCCCCCGGGGGGGGGGGGGGCCGCCCGCCCCCCCCCCCCCGCCCCCGCCCCCCCCCCGGGGGGGGGGGCCCCCCCGGGCCCCGGGGGCCCCCCCCCCCACGCCGTTGCGCGTACGGGGAAGCCGCCGTCAGCCGAAGACCACGCAGGACGCGGCCGGGACGGCCACCGAGCCGGCGAGCTTGGGCGTACCGGTGACCGGGTCCACGTCGAACCAGCTGACCTCGCCGGAGCGCTCGTTGGCCGCGTAGAGCCGCTTCCCTGAGGGGTCGAGGGTCAGGTGGCGCGGCCAGTCGCCGCCGCAGTCCACCGTCTCCAGCAGCTCCAGCCGGTCACCGCTGTCGTCGACGGACAGCACCGCGATGCTGTTGTGCCCTCGGTTGGCGGCCCAGGCGAACCTGCCGTCGGGCGAGACGACCAGCTCGGAGGGGTAGTTCGGGCCTGCGGCGTCCGCGGGCAGCACGGAGACCTCGGCGACGGGCTTCAGACGGCCCACCTCCGGGTCCCAGTGACAGACCGTCACCACGGACTCCAGCTCGTTCATGACGTAGGCGCGGTCGCCGCGCGGGTGGAAGGTGAGGTGCCGCGGTCCGGTGCCGGAGCGCAGGCCCATCTCGCGTTCCACCTCCAGCTCCCCGCTGTCCGGGTCGAGTTCGCAGACGCGCACGGAGTCCGTGCCGAGGTCCACGCTGAGCACCCAGCGCCCGGAGGGGTCGGGCAGCACCATGTGGGCGTGCGGGCCCTCCTGCCGCTCCGGGTCGGGGCCGTCGCCCTCGTGCTCCAGGACGTGGCGCGGCCCGCCGAGCGCGCCGCGGTCGTCGACCGGCAGCACGCTGATGGTGCCGGAGGCGTAGTTGGCGGTGAGCAGGTGTCCCCGGTGCAGGCACAGATGGGTGGGCGCGCCGCCGCCCACCGGCACCGTGGCGCCCAGCGGTTCGGGGCGGGCGGGGTCGCGCAGCGAGAACACGGCCGCGCCGCCGGTCTCGGCGTGCTCACTGACGGCGTAGAGCAGGCCGCTGTCCTCGGAGAGCACCAGGAAGGAGGGGTCCTCCACCGCGGAGTCGGCGCGCAGCACCGTCAGCGCTCCCGAATCGGGGTCGACGGCGGCGGTGGTCAGCCCTTTGCCGCCCGCCGAGGTGAACGACCCGATGTAAACGTGCCCGGCCACTGCCGTACCTCTTCCGCTGATTGTCTGTACGGCGGCTGAGAGTAACGCAGTGGCCGGAAACTGATCCCGTTGCCCCCGTCACACCAGCGTCTCGCCGCGGGCGAGGGCGAGCGACTCGGGGTGGTGGACGTAGGCGGGGGTCAGGTCGCCGGTGTCGTAGTAGCGGTGGAAGACGCCGGTGGCCGAGCCGGAGATGGGCGGCACGATCCACGACCAGTCGGCGGGCACGGGACGGCCCTTGCGCTCCTCCCGTTCGATGTGCGCGAGGAAGCGCCGGGATTCGGTGTGGTGGTCGGTGATGGTGACGCCGACGCGGTCGAAGGAGTGCAGCACGGCCCGGTTGAGCTCGACCAGGGCCCGGTCGCGCCACAGCGAGCGGTCGCTGCCGGTGTCCAGGCCGAGGCGGTCGGCGAAGCGCGGCAGGAGGTCGTAGCGGTCGGTGTCGGCGAAGTTGCGGGCGCCTATCTCGGTGCCCATGTACCAGCCGTTGAAGGGCGCGGCCGGGTAACAGACGCCGCCGATCTCCAGGCACATGGAGGAGATCGCCGGGACGGCGTGCCAGCGCAGGCCCCACTCCGCGAGCCAGTCGAACTCCGGGTGCACGATCGGCACCTCCAGGACCGCGTCCGCCGGCAGCGGGAAGTGGCGCGGCGGTTCGGCTCCGCCCTGCACGACCAGCGGCAGGACGTCGAAGGGCGTACCGGGACCGCCGGACCAGCCGAGCCGCCGGGCCACCTCGGTGATGCCGGTGTTGCCGGGGTCGCCGAGCACTCCGCCGTCGGGCCGGGGGTAGCCGGCGTAGCGGATGAGCTGGTCGTTCCAGATCCGCGGGCCGGGGCGGTCCGGCGCGTCCGGGGCGAAGACGGTGATGACCGGGCGGATCCGCCCGCCGTTGGCCGCGACCCTCAGGTGGGCGGCGGCCTCCAGGGCCACCCCGCGCGCGGTGGCGACGTGGCGGCGGTCGCGGACCTGCAGGGAGTTCCAGTACAGGCGCCCTATGCAGCGGTTGCTGTTGCGCCAGGCGACGCGCGCGCCGAAGACGAGCTCCTCGTGGGTGTGCCGGTAGGTGCCCGTCGCGTCGATCTCGGCGAGTACCGCGGCGAGCCGCTGCTGCGGGTCGCCGGCGGCACCGGGCAGCTCGTGGTGGTACTGCCGCAGGAAGTCCGTGGCCAGCGCGCGGACGTCCACGTCCTTGTGCAGGACGGCCGGAGCGGCGCCCTGACCGGCCGCGCCGTCGACGGGGCAGGAGGCCGCCGCGTCCTGGGGACGCGCATCGGCGTCCTCTTCCGCCGCCTGCGGGTGTCCGGCCGGACAGCCGGCCAGCGGCTCCGGGCCGTCCATCCGCGCGTGCTCCGCCGGGGGCGGCACGCGGCCCGGCCCGGTAGGCCGTTCGTTCTTCCCCCCGGTACGGCGCAGAAATCTCAGCACGCCTGGCACCCCCAAGACCGCCCTGCGCGAACCGTTTGCCCCACGGTCCGCGGATACGGCACGAGACTGGATTCGGTCTCACCGCTTGTCCGGAGTCAGTCATCCTGGCACGCCGCGCCGAACAGGGCTCAGAATCAGGTGAATTGACACATCACGACGCAGGTTGGACGCAATCCGGTCACCTGGCGACCGTGACCGGTCCCGATCCGCCCGGGGGCGCACACGAACCCGGCACGCACGCCCGGCGCCGCCGATGGGCCTGCGCGCGGAAGGGGCACGCCCCTGCCGCGCGCGTCAGACGGGCTCCCCGGTCCGCGCGGGACGCGCGGGGGCGCCGAGGGGGGCGGCCAGCCCGCTGAGGGCCGTCTCGAGGCTGCGCAGGTGCTCCAGGGCCCGATCGGCGTGCGGGTGCGGGCCCACGGCGTCCCCGGCGGCCGTTCCGGGCGCCGGAGCACCGCTCCCGGCCGTACCCGGGGGCACCAGGCGCCGGACGGCGATCTCGACCCGGTGGCAGGCCGCAGTGAGGCGCTCGTCGTGGCAGGCCGACGGGTCGGCCACGACCTCCGCGAGGCCGCGGACCTGACGGGCGCACTCGTCGAGCAGGGCGAGGACGGTACGGGCCCGGGCCTTGCGGTGCCGCATCGGGCTGAGCGGGTGCACCAGCGGGGCGACGGCGGCCCGCACCCGGTCCAGGAGGACGTCGAGTTCCGCCACGTGGCGGGCCAGGTCGTCGCCCGGGCCGCCGGCGAGGTGACGGGCGGCCTCGCCGGTGAAGTCGTGGACCGCGTGCAGCGCGCGGCGGATCCAGGCGTCGGTCGCCGCGTGCGTGGTCACCGGCAGCACCACCAGGACCGCGACGGCCGCGCCCAGGGCGCCGACGGCGGTCTCCCCCAGCCGCAGCGCCAGCAGCCCGGGGTGGAGGATGCCGAGCAGGCCGTAGAGCAGCCCCGCCATCACCGTCACGAAGAACATCATCCAGCTGTACGAGACCGGGGCGGTGTAGAAGATCCCGAAGACGCAGACGGCGACCAGTGCGGCGGTCGGCGCGGGCGCCCCGTGCAGCGGGAGCACCACCGCGAGCCCGGCGACGATGCCGGTGACGGTGCCCAGGACGCGGCGGAAGCCCCGCACGAGGGTCTCGCCCCGCGAGGCGGTGTTCACGAAGATCCACCAGGCGGTGCCGACCGCCCAGTACCAGCGGTCCTCGGACAGCGCCTGGCCCACCGCCACCGCGATCCCGCCCGCGAGCACCGCCTGGAACGCCTGCCGGGTCGTCGGACGGCGCAACCCCCGGGACTGGGGCAGGACGACGGCGGGCGCCGGGACGGCCCCCCGCTCGTAGCACCACAGGCCGAAGCGGACGAGGGCCGCGCAGCCCAGCCCGAGGCCCACGGCCCCGTACAGCTCCGGCAGCAGTCCAGGACCGGCCCGCAGGAACTGGGCGATGAAGAACATCATGAACGCGAAGACGCCCAGGGCGTGGCCGCGCCCCCCCCAGCGCCGGGCGTAGACCACCGCGAGGAAGGCCGCGTCCCGTGCGCCCGGGTACGGATGCAGCCAGGCGGCCAGCGCGAGGACGGGGAAGCCCACCGCGGGCATCAGCGCGGTCGTCGCGGCCTGCCGGGCCGGCCCGGGGTCGGTGACGACGAACAGCGCCAGCAGCGCGGCCAGACCGCCGACCACGACGGCGGGCAGCGGCAGCCCGGCCGCCGCCACGGCGGCGACCGCCCCCGCGATGCCCAGGACCGCGCGCGAGGCGCTGCGCAGCCGTGCGCGTCCCGGGTCCGGTGCGATGAACATGCGCCTCACCACGTGCCCGCCCTGCCCCCTCGTTCGTGCCGCGGTGCGTGTCCGCGCATGGAAAAGGCGCTGCGGGGCCTCGTACCTCCCGCAACGCCAGCGTCGCCTCCAGGAAAACATCCTCAGGGCCCTTGGCTCAAGCGAGCCCCGTTCCACTGGGCCATTGGCCCGGCCGTCGATCGCGCGGCCAGGGCGGGGCCGGACCACTGGCCCATGCCGAAACGCCCATTCGGCGTATATTGATGTGAAAGGCGGACGTATTGACGCGAAAAGTCGATCCCGCCTTTTAACGGCGCCTGACGAACCAACTCACCGGATCCGCCCCAGGAGGGGCTCGAGTCGTACCCGACCCGTCCGGAGGAGGACGCGATGAGGGACGTGGCGAGCGAGCGGGACGTGGACCGTCCCGGAACCATCGAGCGGGTCGTGACACTCGACGTCAACGGCCGGTCGTACACCCTTCGCCTGGACACCCGGGTCACGCTGCTGGACGCGCTGCGCGACCGGCTGGGCCTGACGGGCACGAAGAAGGGCTGTGACCAGGGAGCCTGCGGCGCGTGCACGGTCCATCTCGACGGCAGGAGAGTGCTGTCCTGCCTGACACTGGCCGCCCAGGCCGAGGGCCGGGCGATCACCACCATCGAGGGCGTCGGCGGCGCGGACGGACCGCACCCGGTGCAGCGGGCCTTCATGGACCACGACGGCTTCCAGTGCGGCTTCTGCACCCCCGGCCAGATCATGTCCGCGGTGGCGCTGATGGCCGAGGGCAGGACCGGCTCCGACGAGGAGATCCGGGAGTTCATGAGCGGCAACCTGTGCCGCTGCGGTGCCTATCCCAACATCGTGGCCGCGATCCGCGAAGCGGCGTCCGGGGGAGGTTACGATGCGCACCTTTGAGTACGTGCGGGCGACCGACGCCCAGGAGGTCGTACGGCTGCTGGCGGAGGACCCGGCGGCCTCCTGCCTCGCGGGCGGCACGACCCAGCTGGACCTGATGAAGGACGGGGTCCTGGAACCGCCGACGCTGATCGACATCACCCGGCTCCCGCTGCACGGCATCGAGCGGCGCGGCGAGTCGCTCCACGTCGGGGCGCTGGCCACGATGGAGGAGCTGGCCGCCGACGCCACGGTCGCCGAGCGGCTGCCCGTGGTGCGCGAGGC
This sequence comes from Streptomyces sp. NPDC001902, assembly GCF_042891295.1. NCBI lineage: Bacteria > Bacillati > Actinomycetota > Actinomycetes > Kitasatosporales > Streptomycetaceae > Streptomyces > Streptomyces sp. NPDC001902. The sequence continues at coordinate 5,735 of NZ_JBIATA010000014.1, forward strand.
CCTCCTGATGGGCGCCTCGGTGCAGCTGCGGAACATGGCCACCATCGGCGGCAACCTGCTGCAGCGCACCCGCTGCCGCTACTTCCGCGACCCCATGGTGCTCGAGTGCAACAAGCGCGCACCGGGCACGGGCTGCGCGGCCGTGCAGGGCGCGGCCAGGATGCACGCGGTGCTCGGCGTGAACGAGAACTGCATCGCGCTGCACGCCTCCGACCTCGCCGTCGCCCTGGTGGCGCTCGACGCGGTCGTGCACGTCCAGGGGCTGTCGGGCCGGCGCAGCGTCCCCCTCACGGAGTTCTACGTCACGGCCGACGAGGGTCCGGAACGGGAGAACGTCCTGGAGCACGCCGAGCTGATCACCGAGGTCGAGATCCCGCTCCCGCCGCCGTCCGCCCGCTCGGGTTACCTCAAGGTCCGCGACCGGATGTCGTACGAGTTCGCCCTGACCTCGGCCGCGGTGGTGCTCGTCGTGGAGGACGGCACGATCCGTCAGGCCCGGGTCGGGCTGGGCGGGGTGGGCTCGAAACCCTGGCGGGCCTACGAGGCCGAGCACGTGCTGACGGGCGCTCCGGCCACGTCGGCGACCTTCCTGGACGCGTCCGAGGCGACGATGCGCGACGCCTGGACCGTGCCCGGCACGGCGTTCAAGGTGCCGTTGGCCCGCCGGACCCTCGTCCGCGAGCTGCAGACAGTGTCAGGAGTGACGGCATGAGCACGGTCGAGAGCAGGCCGTTGGTCGGTGCGGGCGTCAACCGGGTCGACGGACCGCGCAAGGTCACGGGCGCCGCCCCCTACCCGATGGACTTCAACGTCCACGGCCAGGCCTACGGCGCCCTGGTGCAGAGCACCATCGCCGCGGGCCGGATCGTCCGCATGGACACCGAGGAGGCCGAACGCTCGCCCGGCGTGATCGCGGTGCTCACCCACGAGAACGCCCCGCAGGTAGGCACCGGCCCCACGACGGTGCTCGGTCAGTCGCCGCCCGCCCCCCTGCGCAACGACCGGATCATGCACCACGGGCAGCACATCGCCTTCGTGGTGGCCGAGACGCCGGAGCAGGCCGCCGCCGCGGCGCGGCTGGTGCACGCCGAGTACGAGGCCGGTGAGCCGCTGCTGGACCTGCAGGACCCGAGGGCGCAGCATGTGGTCGACCCGTGGAAGATGGACCACTCGCGCGGCGACGTGGCCGCCGCCCTGGAGGCCGCCGACGTCATCGTGCGCGGCACCTACCTCACGGCGGACAACACCAACAACCCGCTCGGGCTGTTCGCCACGCTGGCCGTGTGGGAGGAGGACACCCTCACCGTCCACGACACCAGCCAGTGGCCGTCGATGGTGCGCACCACCTTGTCCATGGTCTTCGGCATCCCCGAGAGTTCGGTTCGGGTGCTGGTGCCCTACGTCGGCGGCGGCTTCGGTGCCGGGCTGCGGGCGTGGCCGCACGTGATCCTCACCGCCATGGCCGCCCGGTCGACCAAGCGCCCGGTCAAGCTCGTGCTGACCCGGCCGCAGATGTTCACCTCCGTGGGGCACCGTCCCAGCGGCGTGCAGTGGCTCAGCATGGGCGCCACGCGCGACGGCGACCTGGTCGCCCTCGACCACCGCAGCCTCAGCTCGCTGAGCATGGAGGACAACGACTTCGAGCCGTTCTCCCACGGGACCTCGTTCGCCTACCGGTGCCCGAACGTGATCACCCGGGACCAGCAGGCCAAGCTCAACATCGCCGTACCGACGTCGATGCGCGCCCCGGCCGAGGCGCAGGGCAGCTTCGCGCTGGAATCGGCCCTCGACGAATTGGCGTACACCCTGCGCATGGACCCGCTGGAGCTGCGGATCCGCAACCACACCGAGGTCGACCCGCGCAACGGGCTTCCCTGGTCCGGGAAGGCGATCCTGGAGTGCTACGAGGCCGGCGCGCGGCGCTTCGGCTGGGCCGACCGGAACCCGGAGCCGCGGTCCATGCGCGACGGCAACTGGCTCGTCGGCTACGGAATGGCGAGCGCGATGTTCCCGTACTTCGCGACGCCGTGCATGGCCGAGGCGACCGTCAACCGCGACGGCAGCGCGTTCGTGCGCAGCGCGGCGACCGACATCGGCACCGGCACGTACACCGTGATGGCCCAGCTGTCCGCCGAGGAACTGGGCCTGCCCCTGGACAGGGTCCGCTTCGACCTCGGCGACTCCGACATGCCCGACTCGATGATGGCGGGTGGCTCCGGCCTGACCGGCGCGCTCGGCAACGCCGTTCACGACGCCTGCCGCAAACTGGTGGGCCTGTTCGCGGACCTCGCGCGCGGGGACGCCGACTCCCCACTGCTGGGCGCCTCCCCCGAGGACGTCGAGGCCTCCGGCGGCAGGGTGCACCTGGTGGGCCGCCCGGACCGCGGGGAGTCGTACGCGGACATCCTCTCCCGGCACGAGCTGCCCCAGCTGACGGCGACCGGGAGCAGCACGCCCCCGGACCCTGCTGCCATCGGCATGTCCCCGGCCGGGGCCTACGGCGCGAAGTTCGTCGAGGTACGCGTCGACGCCGACCTCGGCCTCGTCCGGGTCGCGCGGGTGGTGTCCGCGATCGACGGCGGCCGCATCCTCAACGAGAAGACCGCCAGGAGCCAGATCATCGGCGGGACGGTCGGCGGGATCGGCATGGCCCTGTTCGAGGACACGGTCACCGACCCGCGCACCGGCCGCATCGCCAACGGGACCTTCGCCGACTACCTCGTCGCCGTGAACGCCGACATCCCCGAGCTGGACGTGCTCTTCGTCGGCGAGCCCGACCGCGGCACACCGACCGGCACCAAGGGCGTCGGCGAGGTCGGTCTGGTCGGCATCGCACCCGCCATCGCCAACGCCGTGTACCACGCCACCGGAAAGCGCATCCGCGAACTGCCGATCACCATCGACGCCCTCCTCTGAGCGGCGCGAGGCAGCGTCCCGTGCCCGCCGACGAGCTGGACGCCCGCATCCTGGCACTGCTGCTGGAACAGCCGCGCACCAGCGTCCGCGAGTACGCCCGCATCCTGGGTGTGGCGCGCGGGACCCTGCAGGCGCGGCTCGACCGGCTGGAACGGGACGGGGTGATCACCGGGTACGGCCCGCGGCTGTCGCCCGAGGCCCTGGGGTACCGGGTGCTGGCCTTCGTCCACCTGGAGGTGACCCAGGGCCATCTGGACGCCACGGGCGCGGCCCTGGCCGCCGTACCCGAGATCATCGAGGCGTTCTCGATCACCGGCGGCGGCGACCTGCTCACCCGGGTGGTCGCCCGGGACGCCGCGCACCTGGAGGACGTGATCCAGCGTCTGGTCCAGGTGCCGGGTGTGGTGCGCACCCGCACGGAGGTCGCGCTGCGCGAGCGGGTGCCGCAGCGGATGCTGCCGCTGGTACGGGAGGTCGGCCGGGACGCCGCGGCCGGGCGCACGCCGTGATCGCCGGCTTGGCATGCTGGGAGGCATGACGCTCCCCGCGGTGATATTCGACCTCGACGGCACCCTCGTGGACAGCGAGCCCAACTACTTCGAGGCGGGCCGCCGGCTGCTGGCCGCGCACGGCGTGGACGACTTCACCTGGGAGCAGCACCGGCGCTTCATCGGCATCGGCACCAAGGAGACGCTGGAGACCCTCCGCGAGGAGTACGGCCTTTCGGCCTCCGTCCAGGAGCTGCTGGACGGCAAGAACCGGCTCTACCTGGAGCTGGCCCGCGGGGCCACGGACGTGTTCCCGCGGATGCGCGCGTTCGTCGAACTGCTGGCGAAGGCCGGGCACCCCATGGCGGTGGCCTCGGGCTCGTCGCGCGAGGCGATCCGGGCGGTGCTGGCGGGCACCGGGCTGGACGCCCGGCTGACGACCGTGGTCTCGGCGGAGGAGGTCGGCCGCGGCAAGCCCGCCCCGGACGTGTTCCTGGAGGCGGCGGCCCGGCTCGACGTGGACCCGGCGGACTGCGTGGTCGTCGAGGACGCGCCACCCGGCGCGGAGGCGGCGCACCGGGCGGGCATGCGCTGCGTCGCCGTCCCCTACCTGGCCGCGCAGGCCGACGACCCCGCCTTCGCGACGGCCGGCCTTCTGGTGCGCGGAGGGCAGGACGCCTTCGACGCCCGGGCGGTCATGGACTGGCTGACCGGCTGACGCGCTCCCCGGGTGACGCCCGGCACCCGCATGGTGCGCCGGCAACCCTGCGGTTAATGGTGGTGCACGGGGTCGGCTTCGCCCGGCGCCCCGACCGCCGCGGCGGCAGCAGGAGGCGGCGGACCCCGTGAAGCGGCCCCTGACGATCATCGGCGAGGAGTCGGAACGCCCCCCACGACCGGCCGCCCGTGTCGAAGGCCGTGCTGCTCGACGGCATGTCCCCGGAACACGTCGCTCTGCCCGCCCGGCACGATGTCTCGGCCCGCTGTCGCCTGGGCGGACCTGCCGGCCACCGGGTCGTCGACCTCAACCGGTGCCAGGGATACGCGCAGTGCGCGTTCCTCACCCCGACATGTTCGAACTCCATCGCGAGGAGACGCTCTTCTACGACACCGGGCCCCCCGAGGAGCAGCGCGACCGGGCGGCGTGCGCCGCCGCTTCGTGCCTCGTTCAGGCGATCCTGATGGTGGACGTCTCCTTCTGGGACCGCACCATCTGCGTGCCGCCTGCGACGGGGGGCGGCCCGTCTGACCGGTTCCCTGGGTGGTGGGCGCCGCCGGTGGGGAAGATGGTGGCGTGGGGAGATACGGACGTCCGGACCGCAGAACGGGACTTGTGTGCGGCGCGGTGTTCCTGGGCTCCATCGCGGCGGCATGGGCCCTCTACGTGGCAGCCGGCCAGAGCGCCGTCGTGGGAGCAGTGGGAGTCCCCGTCATCGTCGGCGTCCCAGCGCTGTACATGGCGGGCAAGGCGATGCAGGGGGACCGTTCCGACACCGCGTTCACGCTGTCGATCGACGAGGTCACGGAACGCCTCGCGCAAGACACACGGAGATTCTGGTCCGATGAGGCCCACCGGCGGGGCCTCATCGACCCCGTTCCGCTACCGGTGCCATGGGATGCCGCTGACGAGCACTTGGTGACGGACTGGGACCGGATCGCGCGGGAGGCCGCGGAATGGCGCCGGCCGGCGAGTTCGGAGAGTCCCCACGCGACCAGGCTGTGCGGCACCGGCAACCAGGTCGCCGACGTCCTCGCCGGGATTCCGACGAGGCGTCTGGTCGTCCTGGGCGACAAGGGAGCGGGCAAGACCACGCTGCTCATCAGGTTGGCACTGCGGCTGACAGCAGATCGGGGCGGACCCGGGGAGCAAGTGCCCGTGCTGCTGCCGCTTGCCGACTGGTCCGGCAGGGACGGGCGATTCCTGGACTGGGTGGTCGACCAGATCGGCGAGCAGTTCCCCGATCTCAAGCGCCCGTACGGCGGAGCGGCCGGCTCACAGAGCTGCGCACGGCAACTGGTCGACGAACGCAGGGTCATGCTCCTGATCGACGGCCTCGACGAGATCCCGGAGTCCCGGCGACGCACGGCGATCACGCGGATCAACGACGACCTGGACTTCTTCGCCGGTGTCGTACTGACCAGCCGCACCACGGAGTACCGGGAGACCGTCGGGCCCACGACCCGCAACCCGGTGCGGCTCAGGGGGGCAGCGGGCATCGAGCTGGGCCCTGTGGCCTTGGGTGACGTGAAGAAGTACCTGACCGACGCAGCGGGCGGGGAAGCTGCCGCAGAGGACCGCTGGCGCAGCGTGCTGGTGGAGATGGACCACGACGGTTCCGGCGTGAACGGGGCGTTCAGGTCCCCGCTCATGGTGAGCCTCGCCGTCGCCGTGTACCGGCTGGAGCACGACGACCTCGACGGCGCCGGTCGAGGTCCTGATGAACTGTGCCGCCGGTCCCGCCAGCAGGTCGAACGGCACCTGCTGACCGAGCTGATCCCCACGTTGTACCGCCCGCACCGCGACCGTTCGCAACGCTGCCTGTGGACGCGCCACCCAAGACAACTGACGAAGGTCAGAAAGTGGCTCGCCTTTCTCGCCCAGCGGCTCACCCCGCACGGGGGCCACGCACCAGACCGGGCCTGGTGGTACCTGGAGGACGCCGTGTCGACGCGGCTCGTAGGCGCCGTCATCGGCAGTACGACGGCGCTGTTCACCGGGACCATGGCCGCGCTCGCGGCCGCCGCCGTCACCGCCCCCGGAAGCAACCGCACCGCCTGGCTCTGGACCGCGGCGGGTGTCGGCATCATGTCAGGCGTGGCAGCCGGTACGGTCTCCGGCTCCGAGGACGCAGTGGAGCTCGGAGCGCGCCTGACGGTCCTGGGCAGGACGGGTGAAGGCATCGCCTACGTGTTCACCATCTGGGCGCCCGCGATGGTGGTGCGCTCCTGCCTCGCTGTACGGGGGCGCCTTCCCTGGAGGCTTTCGCGGTTCCTGAAGGACGCGCACATGCACCACGGGGTACTCCGCCGGTCAGGCCAGGCCTACGAGTTCCGCCATGCGGAGCTGCAGCGACAACTCACCCCGTAAGCCGGAGCGGAGCGCTGGAGCGGCTCACGCCAGGAAGCTCAGCCGGACCTGGCGCCGTGGGTTGTCGCGGTTGGTGTCGACCAGGACGACGGACTGCCAGGTGCCGAGCTCCAGCCGGCCGCCGATCACCGGGAGCGTGGCGTGCGGCGGGACGATGGCGGGCAGCACGTGGTCGCGGCCGTGGCCGGGGCTGCCGTGGCGGTGGCGCCAGCGGTCGTCGGCGGGGAGCAGGTCGTGGAGCGCGGCCAGCAGGTCCTCGTCGCTGCCCGCGCCGGTCTCGATGACGGCGATCCCGGCGGTGGCGTGCGGGACGAACACGTTGAGCAGCCCGTCGCGTCCGTGGGCGACGTCGTCGAGGAAGTCGGCGCAGGCGCCGGTCAGGTCGTGGACCGTCTCCCGGCTGCCGGTGGTGACGTCGAGGGTGCGGGTGGAGAAAGCGTCGGCCATGTGACCATGGTGGCCCACCCGGGAGCCTGCCGCGTGGCGGGGGTGGCGCGGGCGTTCCGAGGGCCGAGACGCCGTTGACGCCATGTGGACGGCCTGGCTACGGTCGTGGACATGTCGCGTCCCGTTCTGCTCACCACGCGCGGTCACATCGACCTGTTGCGGGTGGCCTCCGCCGCCTGTCGCCGCGGCTGCTGACGCTTCCCCACCTCTTGGCGTGCCTTTCTCGCACGCCGTTTCCGTGCGCCTTTCGGGCCCTCCCCGCACCGCCCCCGTCCGCGTTCCCGTGACAAGTCGTAGCGCCAGCACCTGCGCCTGCGCCTGACCGGTTTCGCGGACGCGGGGGCGTGCGCGCCCGCTCACCGCCTCCCCGACGTGGAGCCTTCCCATGAGCATCAGCAAAGCGCCACCGGACATTTCCGCCATGTCAGCCGACGTCCCTCCTGACGCCGCCCCTTCCGTCGTCCCTTCCACGACCGCTCCCGAACTGCGCCCCGTGGTACCCGTCTCCGCCCGCCGCCGCTCACTGCCCCGCTGGCTGCGGCGGACCACGGGGCCGCTGCTCCTGCTCGCGGTGTGGCAGTCGCTCAGCACGACCGGTGTGCTGCGGCCGGACGTCCTGGCCTCGCCGGGCACCATCGCCGGCACGGCGGCCGACCTCGTGACGAGCGGTCAACTGACCTCCGCCATGGCGGTGTCGCTGCAGCGCGTGGTGGTCGGGCTGCTCCTCGGCGGTGCGGCCGGCATCGCCCTGGCCCTGCTGTCCGGGCTGTCCCGCCTGGGCGAGGACCTGGTCGACGCGAGCGTGCAGATGCTGCGCGCGGTGCCGTTCGTCGGCCTGATCCCGCTGTTCATCATCTGGCTCGGCATCGGCGAGGCACCGAAGGTCACCCTCATCGCGCTCGGCGTCGCCTTCCACCTCTACCTCAACGTCTACGCGGGGATCCGCGGCGTCGACGAGCAACTGATCGAGGCGGGCACCTCGCTCGGCCTGTCGCGCTGGGGGCTGGTCCGGCACGTCGTGCTGCCGGGCGCGCTGCCCGGCGCGATGACGGGGCTGCGCTACTCGCTCGCGACCGCGTGGCTCGCGCTGGTCTTCGGGGAGCAGATCAACGCCTCCGACGGCATCGGTTTCCTGATGACGCAGGCGCGGGACTTCCTGCGGACCGACGTGATCGTGGTCTGCCTCGTCGTCTACGCCTTCCTCGGCCTCACCGCCGACATCGTCGTCCGCTCCCTCGAAAGGCTGCTGCTGCAATGGCGACCGACCTTCACCGGCCAGTGAGCCGCGACGCCGCCGGAGCCGACGGAGCCGACGCCGCCGCGGCCGGTCCCGCGGCCGGTCCCGCGGCCGCGGCCGTGCGCGTGACGGGGCTGACCCGCTCCTTCGGCGGCCGGCCCGTCATCGACGGCCTCGACCTCACCCTGCGGCCCGGCGAGTTCACCGCCCTGCTCGGCCGCAGCGGCTGCGGCAAGAGCACACTGCTGCGCGTCCTGGCCGGGCTCGACCGGGAGATCGAGGGCACCGTGCTGGTGCCGGACAGGCGTGCCGTCGCCTTCCAGGCGCCGCGCCTGATGCCGTGGAAGCGGGTGTGGCGCAACGTCCTGCTCGGCCTGCCGGGACGGCCCGAACGGGCGCTGGCAGAGGCCGCGCTGGAGGAGGTCGGGCTGCGGCAGCGGTCCGGCGCCTGGCCCAAGACGCTGTCGGGCGGTGAGGCCCAGCGTGCCTCGCTCGCCCGGGCGCTGGTGCGCGAACCCGATCTGCTGCTGCTCGACGAGCCGTTCGGCGCGCTGGACGCGCTGACCCGCATCAAGGCGCAGCGCCTCGTCGCCCAGCTGTGGCAGCGCCGAGGCTGCGCGGTGCTGCTCGTCACGCACGACGTGGACGAGGCCCTGCTCCTCGCCGACCGTGCCCTGGTCATGCGGGACGGGGTCATCGCCCACGACACCCCGGTCGCGCTGCCCCGTCCGCGCGACGTCGGCGACCCCGGTTTCACCGCCCTGCGCTCCCGTCTGCTGGCCGAACTCGGCGTCGACGCTCCGACGGCCGCCGAAGCCGCCTGACCCACCCTCACGAGAAGGACGACGGACCCACCATGAAGACAACCCGGCGCATCGCCCCCGCCCTGCTGCTCCCGCTCGCCCTCCTGCTCTCCGCCTGCGGCGTCTCCACCGCCGACAGCACCGTGGGCGGCGCCGGTGACGGCACCGACGGCAAGGGCTCGGTCACCTTGAACGTCGGCGACCAGAAGGGCGGTTCCGAGGCCGTCCTGCGCGCGGCGGGCGAGCTCGACCACCTCACGTACCGCATCAAGTGGTCGACCTTCACCTCCGGGCCACCACTGCTGGAGGCGGTCAACGCCAAGGCGGTGGACATCGGCGGGGTGGGCAACACCCCGCCGGTCTTCGCCGCGGGCTCCGGTTCGAGGATCACGGTGGTGGCGGCCTCGCACGGCTCCTCCGAGGGCGAGGCCATCGTCGTCCCGAAGGGCTCTGCGCTGAAGCGGCCCGCCGACCTCAAGGGCAAGCGCATCGCCGTCGCCCAGGGCAGTTCCGCGCACTACCAGCTGATCGCCTCGCTGCAGGCCGCCGGGCTGGCGCTCGACGACGTCGACGTCAGCTATCTGCAGCCTGCCGACGCCCTGGCCGCCTTCAGCGGCGGCAAGGTCGACGCCTGGGCGATCTGGGACCCGTACACCTCCCAGGTGCTGCGCGCCAACGGCGCGCGGGTGCTGACCACCGGTACGGGGCGCGTCAACGGCCTGGCCTTCCAGGTCGCCGCACCCGGCGCGCTCGCGGACAAGGCGAAGTCCGCCGCCATCGGCGACTACCTGGAGCGTCTGCGGCGCGCCCAGGACTGGGTCTACGAGCACCCCGAGGAGTGGGCCAAGGTGTGGGCCAAGGAGACCGGGCTGCCGTACGAGGTGGCCCTGGACTCGGTGAAGCGCAGCAACGGCACCCGGGTCTCGGTGGCGGTCGACGACGCGGCCGTCGCCTCGGAGCAGGAGATCGCCGACACCTTCGCGAAGCTCGGGCTCATCCCGCGGCACGTCGACTTCTCCGACTTCGTCGACCGCCGCTTCAACGGCGACCTGCCCGCCTCGACCACCGCCGCACGCACCTACTGAGAGGGCCGCACATGTCCGTGCACCTGCACTGGTTCCTGCCCACCGGAGGCGACGGCCGCACCCTGGTGGACCGGCATGCCTACACCGACGGCGGCGTCAAGCGCTCCCGCGTCACCCCAGTCTCCGGGGTGCGGGCGCCCGACATCGACTACCTGGCGCAGATCGCGCGGGCGGCCGACCAGCTCGGCTTCGAGGCCGTGCTGACGCCCACCGGCACCTGGTGCGAGGACGCCTGGCTGACCACCGTCGCGCTGTCGCAGCACACCGAGCGGCTGAAGTTCCTGGTCGCCTTCCGGCCGGGGGTCGTCTCACCGGTTCTGGCGGCGCAGATGGCGGCGACCTACCAGCGGATCACCCGGGGCCGGCTGCTGCTCAACGTCGTCACCGGCGGGGACTCCACCGAACAGCGGCGCTTCGGCGACCACCTGGACCACGACGCCCGCTACGCGCGCACCGACGAGTTCCTGTCGGTGGTGCGCGGGGTGTGGGGCGGCCGGCCGTTCGACTTCGACGGAGAGCACTACCGGGTGGAGGGCGGACTGACCGCGCTGCCGCCGGACCCGGTGCCGCAGGTCTTCTTCGGCGGCTCCTCACCGGCGGCCGGGCCCGTCGCCGCCCGGCACGCGGACGTCTACCTGACCTGGGGCGAGCCGCCGGAGCAGGTGAAGGCGAAGACCGACTGGATCCGCGCTCTGGCCGAGGCGGAGGGGCGCACGGTGCGCTTCGGCATCCGCCTGCACGTGATCTCCCGCGACTCAGCCAGGGAGGCGTGGGCCACGGCGGAGCGGCTGCTGGACGACCTCGACGAGGACACGGTCGCCGCCGCGCAGGAGGCGCTGGGGCGCAGCGAGTCGGTGGGCCAGCAGCGGATGCTGGCGCTGCACGGCGGCTCGCGCGACGGGCTCGAGATCTCGCCGAACCTGTGGGCCGGGGTGGGCCTGGTGCGCGGCGGGGCCGGGACGGCGCTGGTCGGCAGCCACGCGGAGGTCGCCGACCGGATCGAGGAGTACCACGCCCTGGGGATCGACCACTTCGTGCTGTCGGGCTACCCGCACCTGGAAGAGGCGTACTGGTTCGGCGAGGGCGTCATGCCCGAACTGGCCGCACGGGGGCTGCTCGACAGGGTGCCTGACGCGCCGCTCGCGGGCGTCCCCGCGGCGAACGGCCGTCCGGCGTCCGCACCGGGCGGGGCGCCGCTGCTGCTCTCCGGAGGGCGCTGACGGTCCCCGTGCGACGGGGGGCGGCTGTCCTGATCCGGGCGGCCGCCCCCGATTGGTCTGGACCACTTGCCGTCCCGCGGGATAGGGTCGGCAGCGCCCGCCCGAGCGCCAGAGGGGGACCCCCACGTGTACGCACCGCACCGCGTCGCCGCGCTGGTCGACGTCTGCCTGCTGCCCGTCGGCCGGACCCGCAGACCGCCGGAATGGCTCCGGCGCGGCCTGGAGCGGGCCGGGGCGGTCACCGTCGACGTCCCGGCCGCGCTCAGCGGGCCCGCGGTCACCGAACTGCTGCGGGACGAGTTCGGCGACGGCGCGGTCGTGATCAGCGAACCGCTGGACACCGACGAGGTCGTGGAGGGCTGGGGCGTACCGGGCGCGGCCGTCCTGGCCTGGCTCTCGGGCGTGGACCTGCTGCAGCTCGGGCCCCGTTGCGGGGCGGGCGTCCTGGAGGCCATCCGGACCGCGGCCACCCGCGCGGTCGCCGACGGCGACCTGCCGCTGTCCCGCCTGGAGGAGGCCGCCGCCCGGGTGGCCCGGCTGCGGCGCGAGGTGTCCGCGGGAAGCTTCCACGAACGCCCGTAGTTGGTGGAAACGTGAACCATGTGGATGTGGACGTCGCCGTCATCGGGGCCGGGCAGGCCGGGCTCTCGGGCGCGTACTTCCTGCGACGGAACGGGATGCGGCCGGACGAGGACTTCGTCGTCCTCGACCACTCCCCCGGCCCCGGCGGCGCCTGGCAGTTCCGCTGGCCGACGCTGACGTACGGCAGGGCGCACGGGGTGCACTCGCTGCCCGGCATGGAGCTGGAGGGCGCCGACCCCGACCGGCCGTCCGCCGAGGTCGTCGCCGAGTACTTCGACCGCTACGAGCGCACCTTCGACCTGCGGGTGCACCGCCCGGTCGACGTCTCCACGGTCCGCGAGGGCCCGGACGGGCGCCTGCTGGTCGAGTCCGACGCCGGCACGTGGGCTGCCCGCGCGCTGGTCAACGCCACCGGGACCTGGGACCGGCCCTTCGTCCCCCGCTACCCGGGCCAGGAGGCCTTCCGCGGCCGCCAGCTGCACACGGCGGGGTACCGCGGGCGCGAGGAGTTCGCCGGGAAGCACGTGATCGTGGTCGGCGGCGGCACCTCGGCCGTACAGCTGCTCATGGAGCTCCACGAGCCGGGTGGCGCGGCCGCGACGACCTGGGTGACCCGGCGGCCGCCCGCGTACCGCACCGGCCCCTTCGGGGAGGATCAGGGGCGGGCCGCGGTCGCGCTGGTCGAGGAACGCGTCAAGCACGGCCTTCCGCCCCAGAGCGTCGTCAGCGTGACGGGGCTGCCCATGACCGAGGCGATGGAGCGCGCCCGCGAGCGCGGCATCCTCGAACGCCTCCACATGTTCGAGCGGATCACCCCGGACGGCGTGACCTGGGCGGACGGCCGCCACGTCACCGCCGACGTCATCCTGTGGGCCACCGGCTTCCGTGCCGCGCTCGACCACCTCGCCCCGCTGCGCCTGCGCGAGCCCGGCGGCGGCATCCGCCTGGAGGGGCTCACCCAGGTCGCCGCCGACCCACGCGTCCACCTCATCGGCTACGGCCCCTCCGCGAGCACGATCGGCGCCAACCGGGCCGGCCGCAGCGCGGCCCGCGAGATCCGCGCCTACCTGCGGGGACGGGACCGCGCCCCGGACGCGGCCCGGACGCCGGAAGCGGTGGCCGCGGCCGGCTGACGGCCGGCCGAAGACCACCGAAGCCGTCGCGGCCCGGCACCCCCGGAGGGCTCAGCGGGCGGCGCGGCCGCTCTTGCCGAGGGTGGAGCCCCGGACGACGAGTTCGGGCTGGAAGACGATGCGCCGGTGCTCGTGCTCCTCGGCCGCGTCCCCGGTCTCCTCGATGAGCAGATCGGCCGCCGCGCGGCCCATCCGGTAAGCGGGCTGCCGCACGGACGTCAGCGGCACCGCGGCCGCCGCCGCGAACTCGATGTCGTCGTAACCGACCAGCGCGATCTCCTCGGGCACCGCGATGCCCGCCGCGTACAGCGCCTGCAGCACGCCCAGCGCGAGCAGGTCGTTGGCACAGAAGACGGCGGTCGGGCGGTTGGCCATCCCCAGGAGCCGGGCGCCGGCGTCGCGTCCGGAGGGGACGTCCAGCCGCTCCGCCTCGATGTGCGCCAGGGACCCGGCGGGGAGCCCGGCGGCGGCGAGCGCGTCCAGGGCGCCTGTGCGCCGGTCCTGGCACTGGGCGAGGTGCATCGGACCGCTGACGTACACGATGCGTTCGTGGCCGCGTTCGATGAGGTGGTCGACCGCGAGGCGGCCGCCCTCGACGTCGTCCACGGACACCGAGCAGGCCTCGGCGCTCGGCACGACGCGGTCCACGAAGACGAAGGGGATGCCGTGGCGCCGGAAGGAGGCGATGTTCCGGCCGCTGGTGTCCGCGGGCGTCACCAGGACACCGCGCACCCGCTGCTCGGCGAAGAGCCCGAGGTAGTCGGCCTCCTCCGAAGGGCTCTCGCCGCTGTTGCAGAGCATCACTCCGAGCCCGGTCTCACGGGCGGCCCGCTCGGCGCCGGAGGCGACGTCCACGAAGAAGGGGTTGGCCATGTCGAGCACGAGCAGCGCGATGATCCTGCTGCGGCCCGCCCTCAGCTGCCGGGCGGACTCACTGCGCACGTAGCCCAGTTGCTCGATGACCGACAGCACGCGGGCACGCGTGTCCTCGGAGACCATGTCGGGCCGGTTGATCACGTTCGACACCGTGCCGACCGAAACGCCCGCCTGCCGGGCGACGTCCTTGATCCCCACCATGCGTGTCACGAGCTCCGCCCTACCTCCTGCCGCCGGCCCGCCGCAGGCCGCGGGTTCATGCTACGCATTCGTGACGGCGTCGGCGCCCACTGTGTCCGGCCGACCGAACGGCAGCGGCGGAACGGCAGCGACGGCCTCGGGGGCGGGGCGGATCGTCGCGCGGCTACGGCTGCGGCGTCATGCCAGGTGGAAGACCTCCGTGAGCGGCCGCATGGCCTCGTCGGGCCGGGCCCCGTCCAGCGCCTCGAAGAAGTCCGCCATCTCCGCCTGCCAGCGGGCGTTGACGTCGGTCGCCGCCATCGCCTCCTGTGCGGCGGCGAAGTCCTCGGTCTCCAGGTAGCCAACGAGCAGGCCGTCCTCACGCAGAAAGAGCGAGTAGTTGTGCCAGCCGGTGGCGGAGAGGGCGTCCAGCATCTCGGGCCAGACCGCGGCGTGACGCTCGCGGTACTCGGCGAGACGGTCCTTGCGGACCTTCAACAGGAAACAGACGCGCTGCACGGTCGGCCCTGGCCTCTCGGGTCTGATATGAAAGGTTTCAATCGATGGCAGGGACGTTAGGACACCCCGACATGGCTCGTCAATGGCACCTTCTGCGGCGCGCAGACATCCGATCTCTGCCCCATAGTGTGGGGCGTATACGGCAGTATGAGCCCACGGGTGGCCGTGCCGACCGTGAGGAGGCCGCATGCGCGTAGCACTGTTCGTCACTTGCGTGAACGACACGCTGTACCCCGAGACGGGGAAGGCCGTCGTGACCCTGCTGGAGCGGCTGGGGGTGACCGTGGACTTCCCCGCCGCGCAGACCTGCTGCGGCCAGCCGCAGTTCAACACCGGTTACCGGCACGAGACGGAGCCCCTGGTCACGCGGTACGCCAAGGCTTTCGAGGGGTACGACTACATCGTCACCCCGTCCGGCTCCTGCGCCGCGATGGTGCGGGACAACTACCCCCGCATCGGCGACCGGGCCCGCGCGGAGGGGCGCGGGGAGGGTCTCGCCGCCGTCGCCGCGTCCGTCGTGCCCCGCACCTACGAACTGACCGAGTTCCTCACCGACGTGCTCAAGGTGACGGACGTCGGAGCCTACTTCCCCTATCCCGTCACCTATCATCCGACCTGTCATGGCCTGAGGATGCTGGGGCTGGGCCGCCGCCCGGTGGAGCTGCTCAGCCATGTGAAGGGGCTGGAGCTGGTCGAGCTGCCGGGCGCCGAGGAATGCTGCGGATTCGGCGGCACCTTCGCCGTCAAGAACGCGGCCGTCTCCGCGGCGATGGGCGCGGACAAGGCCCGCAACATCACCTCCACCGGCGCGCGCGCCGTGTGCACGGTGGACAACTCCTGCCTGATGCACATCGGCGGTACCCTCGCCCGGCTCGGCTCCGAGGTCCGGCCGGTCCACCTCGCCGAGATCCTCGCGTCGACCGAGGAGCAGCCCTATGGAGGCATCCGATGAGCGGCACCTACCTGGGCATGCCCGCCTTCCCCGTCGCCGCCGGCGAGGCCGTGCGCAACACGACCCTGCGCGGCAACCTGCGGCACGCCACCCACACCATCCGGGACAAGCGGGCCCGTGCCGTCGCCGAACTCGACGACTGGCAGCAACTGCGCGCGGCGGGCAAGCAGATCAAGGACGACGTGCTGCGCCATCTCGACCACTACCTGGTGCGGTTGGAGGAGGCGGTCACCGCCGCGGGTGGCACCGTCCACTGGGCCGTCGACGCGGACGAGGCCAACCGCATCGTGACGGACCTGGTACGTGCCACCGGTGAGACCGAGGTCGTCAAGGTCAAGTCCATGGCGACCCAGGAGATCGGTCTCAACGAGGCGCTCGCCGAGGCCGGGATCTCCGCCTACGAGACGGACCTGGCCGAGCTGATCGTGCAGCTCGGCGACGACCGGCCGAGCCACATCCTGGTGCCCGCGATCCACCGCAACCGCTCCGAGATCCGGGACATCTTCAACGAGGCCATGGGCCGCTGGGGCCGTCCGGCGCCCGAGGGGCTCTCCGACTCCCCCGCCGAACTGGCCGAGGCCGCACGGCTCCACCTACGGGAGAAGTTCCTGCGCGCCAAGGTCGGCATCTCGGGCGCCAACTTCATGATCGCCGAGACCGGCACCCTGGTCGTGGTGGAGTCCGAGGGCAACGGCCGCATGTGCCTGACGCTCCCCGAGACCCTGATCTCGGTGGTCGGCATCGAGAAGGTGCTGCCGAGCTGGCGGGACCTCGAGGTCTTCCTGCAGCTCCTGCCGCGCTCCTCCACGGCCGAGCGGATGAACCCGTACACGAGCACCTGGACCGGGACCACCGACGAGGACGGACCGCGCACCTTCCACCTCGTCCTGGTCGACAACGGCCGCACCGACACCCTCGCCGACGAGGTGGGCCGCCAGGCGCTGCGCTGCATCCGCTGCTCGGCCTGCCTCAACGTCTGCCCCGTGTACGAGCGGGCCGGCGGGCATGCGTACGGGTCCGCCTACCCCGGGCCGATCGGCGCCATCCTCACCCCGCAGCTCCGCGGCACGGACACCGCGATCGACGCCTCGCTCCCGTACGCCTCGTCCCTCTGCGGCGCCTGCTACGAGGTGTGCCCGGTCGCCATCGACATCCCGGAGGTCCTGGTCCACCTGCGGGAACGCGTCGTGCAGGGTGGCGAGGCGACCCGGGCGGGCAACAAGGTGACGCTCAGACCCGCCAAGGGCCACGCGGCCGAGCGGGCGGCCATGCGTGCGGCGCGCTGGACGCTGGACCACCCGGCCGCGCTGCGCGCCGGTCAGCGGCTGGCGTCGCGGACCCGCAGGTTCCACCCGAGCCGGCTGCCGGGGCCCGGGAAGGCGTGGACCGACACCCGGGACATCCCATCGGTGCCGGCCGAGTCCTTCCGCGACTGGTGGCGGCGCACCCGGGGGCCGGGCACCGCCGGCAGCGGCAGCACCGAGAGCAGGGAGGGCACCAAGTGAGCACCCGTGACCAGGTCCTGGGGCGGATCCGCCGCGCCCTCGCCGACGCGCCCCACGGGACGGCACCGGCGCGCGGCGCGGTGGACCGTGACTATCTGCGCGTCCACGGACGGCGGGACGCCGCGCAGACCGCCGATCTGCTGGCCGAGAACCTCGCCGACTACCGTGCCATCGTCCACCGCGCCACCGCCGAGGAGCTGCCCGGCCGCCTCGCCGGCCTGCTGGCCGCGCGCGGCGCCCGCCGGGTCGTCGTCCCGCCCGGCCTTCCGGAGCAGTGGCTCTCGGCGGTGCAGGACGTGGAACGGGTGGCCGATTCCGCGGCGCTGACAGCGCGCGAACTGGACGCCGTCGACAGCGTCGTCACCGGTTGCGCGGTGGCGATCGCGGAGACCGGCACCATCGTGCTGGACGCCGGGCCCGACCAGGGGCGGCGCAGGATCACGCTCGTCCCGGACCACCACGTCGTCGTCGTGCGCGTCCCGGAGCAGGTCGTGGACTCGGTGCCGCAGGCGCTGGAACGGCTCGATCCCGTCCGGCCGTTGACGTGGATCTCCGGACCCTCTGCCACCAGCGACATCGAACTGGACCGGGTGGAGGGCGTGCACGGGCCGCGCACCCTGGAGGTCCTGCTCGTGACGGACTGACCGCGCGCCGCTCATTTGGCGTCCGCGTAACACTCGACGACATGGGTGTGCAGCGGGAAGGGCACCGGCGTCGGGCCGAAGAGCAGGCGCCGGGCCTCCTCCGCGGACTCCGCGACGGCGTGTTCCACGGCGGGGGCCAGCTCCTGGGGGGTGTGCACGATGACCTCGTCGTGCAGGAAGAACACCAGGTGCGGCCGTCCGTCGAGCGCGGCCAGGCGGCGGCGCAGGGAGGCCAGCACGGCCAGCGCCCATTCCGCGGCCGTGGCCTGGATGACGAAGTTGCGGGTGAAGCGGCCCCAGGCGCGGGCCTGGGCGTCGGTGAGCTCCTGGCGGTCGGCGGACGGCGCCGGTGACGTACGCCCGAGGTGGGACCGGACGACACCGCCGCCCTCGCCGGTGCGGGCGGCGGACTCCACCAGGCGCATGGCGTCCGGGAAGCGGCGGCGCAGTACCTCGAGCAGCGGCCCCACCTCGCCGCTGGTCTGGCCGTACATCGCGCCCAGCAGGCCCAGTTTGGCCCGCGCGCGGTCGCCCCCGAACGCGGTGCGCGCCAGGGCCGCGTACAGGTCGCCCTCCGCGGCGGCCGCCGCCAGCCCGGGATCGCCGGAGAGGGCGGCCAGGACGCGGGGTTCCAGCTGGCCCGCGTCGGCGACGACCAGCCGGTGCCCGGGGTCGGCGACCACGGCGGCGCGGATCTGCCGGGGGATCTGCAGCGCTCCGCCACCGCGGGTGGCCCAGCGGCCGGAGACGACACCGCCGACGACGTACTCGGGGTGGAACCGCCCGGCGGGCGCCCACTGTTCACGCCAGGCCCAGCCGTGGGCGCTGTGGATGCGGGAGAGCTCCTTGTAGCGCAGCAGCAACGCGGCGGCCGGATGCCCGACCTCCCGCAGCACATGCGAGCGGGTCGAGGTGATCCGCACGCCCACGCGCTCGAAGGCGGGCAGCAGTTGGGCGGGCGAGTCGGGGTTCACCGGGCGGCCCAGGGCCTCATGGATGCCGGTGGCGAGCTCGGACAGCACCTTGGGGCGGACACCGCCCGCCGGGCGGGGGCCGAGCAGCCCGGTGAGCACCGCGTCGTGGGCGGCGGCGCTCCAGGGCAGGCCGTCCCGGGCCATCTCGGCGGCGGCCAGGGCGCCGGCGGACTCGGCGGCGGCCAGCAGGCGCAGCCGGTCGGGGTGCTCGGACAGGGCGATCCGGCGCTGCTGGTCGGCGTGCACGGCGACCACCGCCTCCAGCGGGTCGGTGCCCGGCGGCAGATGATGGCGGTCGGCGGCGAAGAGCACCGGCTGGTCGTCGGAGCCGCCTTCGCGCGCGTCGTCCGGCACGGGGAGTCCGTGCAGCCGGGCCCAGCCGGCGCCCAGCGAACGGGGCAGGCCCCAGCGCTCCTCGGCACCGAGCAGCAGGGCCTCGACGAGCTTGAGGTCGTGGCACCGGGCCGGACGGGCCGGGAGCCGCTCCAGCAGCGGCGGGTAGATCTCGTCGGTGGCGGCCCACACCCAGCGCGGCGCCTGCCGGGCCTCGCGCTCGGCGACGGCCGCCACGAGGTCGCCGACGGTCTGCGGGGGACCGTCCGCGGTGCCGTCCTCGCGCAGCGCCTGCAGCCGCCCGCCGGTCCCCAGGGGGTCGGCGACGACGGCGACGGACGGGCTCCTGTGCGAGGTCACCGTCCGAGGGTAGAACGGAGCACCGACAACGCCCCGTGGACCGGTCAGGGGCGGCTGTCGCGGCTCACCTTCAGGGCCCACAGCACCAGCGGTGCCTGGAGCGGCAGCCGGGCGTAGGCGGCGTTCCGCAGGGGCGCGGGCCGGTCGCGCCAGTCCCGGGCCATCTTCACGTTGGCCGGCAGCACGGCGGTGAAGAAGCCCGCCGCCAGCAGGGCGCTCGCCCGGCGGGTACGGGGCAGTGCGATGCCCGCGGCGAGCGCCAGTTCCACCGCGCCGCTGACGTAGGTCCAGGTGCGGGGCTCGCCGGGCAGGACGCGCGGGACGACCGCGTCGAAGGGCCGGGGCGCCACGAAGTGGGCGGTGCCCGTGGTGGCGAGCAACCTGGCCAGCAGCACGGCGGAACGGTCGGACGCGGCCATCGGTTACCTCCTGCGGTCTGCGCGGCGCCGCTCACCCTAGCGCCGGTGCCGGGCACCGGGCGGACGATCGCCGCGGGCGGGATGTGCGCTTGCTCACCCGGGTCTACGGCGTGGTGGCGGCCGGTCCCGCGAAGGGAGGCAGGGCCGCGTACTCCGGGGCCACCTGGAGCGAGACGGCGAGCTGGGCCAGTGCGTCCCGGACCCGGGTGAGCGGGTGGTCGGGGAAGTGCGCGTCGTAGTGGGGGGCGTCGCCCCAGTGGAAGGGCAGGCCCTGCCGCAGGTCGGAGGCGTACGGGTGCGGCATGAAGTAGCGCTCGGGGCCGAGTTCGATGAGCACCTGCGCCTCCCGGACGCCGGTGGTGCCCTGCTCCAGGGCCTGGACCTTCACGACGGCGCTGCAGGAGGCCCGGGGCAGGGTGTAGCTGCCGAGGAACGCCTGGCCGGTGGGGCGGTCCGGCAGGGGGACCTTGATGACCTGGCGCAACGTGGGGACCGTTCCCAGGTGCAGGACGTCGGCCTCGATGAGGCCGCCGCCCGCCCCGGCCGTGTAGTGGGCCAGGGCGTGGCGCAGGCGCGGCAGGTCCTCCAGGGGCGCGGGGATGTCCGGCGGCACGTCGAACCAGTGCAGGCTGACGAGGTCGCCGTGGTCATTGGTCCAGGCGTCCGCCTCGATCTGCCGGTAGCCGGGGAGTTCCGCCCCCGCGATGGGTTCCATGGCCGAGGATCATGCCGTATGGACGAGTTGGGCGTCACGGCGGACCAGGGCGGCGTAGCGGCCGTCCAGGGCGAGCAGTTCGTCGTGGCTGCCGCGTTCCACGATCCGGCCGTGGTCGAGGACGACGATCTGGTCGGCGTCGCGGACGGTGGACAGCCGGTGGGCGATGGTGAGGGTCGTACGGCCCGCCGAGAGGGCGTCGATGGCGTCCTGGACGGCGTGCTCGGTACGGGTGTCCAGCGCGCTGGTGGCCTCGTCGAGGATCAGGACCGGCGGGTCGCGCAGGATCGTCCGCGCGATGGCCAGGCGCTGCTTCTCGCCGCCGGAGAAGCGGTAGCCGCGTTCGCCGACGACGGTGTCGTAGCCGTCGGGCAGCCCCGCGATGTGGTCGTGGATCTGCGCGGCGCGGGCGGCGGCGACGATCTCCTCGTCGGTGGCGTCGGGCTTGGCGAAGCGCAGGTTCTCGGCGACCGACGCGTGGAAGAGGTACGTCTCCTGCGACACGACGCCGACCGATGCGGCGAGCGTGTCGAAGGCGAGGTCGCGGACGTCGACGCCGTCGAGCGTGACGCGGCCCTCGGTGACGTCGTACAGCCGGGGCACGAGGTAGCTGAGGGTGCTCTTGCCGGAGCCGGTGGCGCCGACGACGGCGAGGCTGCCGCCGGCCGGGACCGTCAGGTCGATGCCGTCGAGGGTGCGCCCGGGCGTGGCCGGGTCGTAGGAGAAGCCGACGCCCTCGAAGCGGATGTCGCCGCGGACCCGCGGGAGGCGTACGGGGTCGTCCTTCTCGGTGATGTCGACGGGCAGGTCGAGGTACTCGAAGATGCGCTGGAAGAGCGCGAGCGAGGTCTGCACCTGGACACCGGTCGACAGCAGGCTGACGGTGGGCCGGAACAGGCCCTGCTGGAGCGAGACGAAGGCGACGAGCGTGCCGATCGACACCGCCCCGCCCGCTCCGCTGACGGCGATGCCGGCGATCCAGTAGATGAGCGCGGGCATGGCGGCCATGACGACGCCGATGGTGGACATCCGCCAGCGGCCGGCCATGTTGGAGCGCACCTCGAGGTCGACCAGCCGGTCCGACTCCTCTGCGAAGGAGCGGGTCAGGGAGTCGGCGCGTCCCATGGTGCGGCCGAGGAGGATGCCGCTGACGGACAGCGACTCGGTGACGATGGCGGACATCGCGGCCATCTGCTTCTGGCGCTGGGTGGTGATCTTCTTGCGCTCGGTGCCGACCCGGCGGCTGATCCACACGAAGACCGGGAGCAGCAGCAGGGAGGCGATGGTCAGGCGCCAGTCCAGGGCGATCATCGCGACGACGGTGGCCACGACACTGGTGAGGTTGGACACGAGCGAGGTCGCGGTGGAGGTGACGGTGGCCTGCATGCCGCCGATGTCGTTGGCGATGCGGGACTGCACCTCTCCGGTGCGGGTCCGGGTGAAGAAGGCGAGCGACATGCGCTGCAGTTGCTCGTAGACGGCGGTGCGCAGGTCGTGCATGACGCGCTGGCCGACCGTTGTGGAGATCAGGGTCTGCAGGACGCCGAAGACGCTGTTGAGGACGGCGGTGGCGATCATGCCGAGGGCGAGCAGGCTCAGCAACCCGGTGCGGCCCTGCGGGATCGCGGTGTCGAGGATCTCGCGCAGCATGAAGGGCGAGGCGACCGAGACGAGTGAGGCGGCACCGACGAGGAGCCCGACGACGGTCAGGCGGGCACGGTAGGGACGGAAGAGCCGCAGGACGCGGCGCACGTCGGTGGGTCGGGCGGGGTCCTTGGGCGGTGGGGTCCACCGCGGGGATTGATCGGGGTGCAAAGGGCCTCCGAAAGGTCCGGGCATGTCAAGGCGATGAGAGTGTAGTTCATTGTTACCTATACTCACAATGAACCGCATCCTGATACCCTCTGACCATGGAATCCCGCACGTCCACCGCGGACGCCGACGAGAGCACCGGGCGCCTCGCCGACCAGCTGCTGTGGCTGACCCGCCGGCTGCACCGCGCACAGCGGCGGCACCTGGAGCCGGTGGGCATCACCCCGGCCCAGGCACGCATGCTGCGCACGGTCGCGCACAGCCTCAAGAGCGGGACCGCGCCCCGGATGGCCGACCTGGCCGAGCGGCTGGACGTCGTACCGCGCGCGGTGACGAGCCTGACCGACGCCCTGGAGGAGCGGGGGCTGGTTCGCAGGGCGCCCGACCCGGTCAACCGCAGGGTGGTGCGCATCGAGCTCACCGAGGAGGGCGACGACGCCGTGCGGCGGCTGCGTCGCGCCCGCCGGGCGGCGGCCGAGGAACTGCTCTCCCCCCTGGACACGGACCAGCGCGATGCCCTGACGGCGTTGCTCGCCGTCCTGGACACCGCGCCGGGTCGCTGCTGAGGCGCTGGAGCGCAGGGAGGGGTCAGGCCCGCCAGGTGTCGCCCAGCGTCACCTTGCCGCTCGCGGGGACGGTCGCCGTACGGTTGCCGCCGGACTCCCAGGTGACGTTCCCGCTGCCGTCCTTCTTGATGTACTTGTACTCGAAGGACGTGCCCGCGCCCATGGAGACGTCGAGCTTCCACACCGGGTAGGCCACCGAGGACAGCGGCAGGGCGTTGCCGGTGTTCCAGTTGCCGAGGGCGGCGTTGTTGCCGACGACGTAGACGTTCTGGCCCCACACCGTGGTGGCGTTGACCGAGAAGGACGCACCGCTCGCGGGCGTCGTGCCGCCGCCTCCGCTGCCGCAGGGGGCGCCGGTGTAGAGCGCCACCGCGTCGTTGGCGCCGATGGTGGCGGTGAACCTGCCGTCCGAGCCGACGGTGTAGGTGGCGCCGCTGTGCTGCACGTCGCAATAGGTGCCGGCGGGCAGCGAGGTGGTGAAGGTCTGCGTGAGGGAACCGCTCTCGTGGTTGATCGCGACGTAGCCCTTGCTGCCGCGCCCGAAGGCGATGGCGTTGTTGCCGTTGGACCACCAGTTGGTCACCGCGGTGCCGGCGACCGCGTTGCGGAAGCCGACCATGCCCGCGATCTGCGGCCAGGCGTGCTGGCACTTCCAGCCGTCGCTGTAGCAGGCGTTGACGGTGCCGCCGTTGGGCGGGCCCGCGTCGTTGTCGGAGAACTCGTAGCCGGAGTACACGTTGGGCGAGCCGTAGGGCCAGGCCAGCATGTAGACGTTGGCCAGGGTGTAGGTCGCGCCCGCCTTGTAGGTGAGGGTCGAACCGTTGCGCTCGGTGTCCCAGTTGTCGACGAAGGTGCGCGAACTGCCGCTCGCGAGGTAGCCCGCACCCCATGACGCGCCCCAGTTGCCGAGGTAGGCGAGCTTCTCGCCGGTGAAGATCCGCTTGAGGTCGTAGGCGCCCTGGAAGGCGTCGACGTCACCGGTGCCGGTGTACTCGCCGGGCTGCACGGCCTCCCCGGAACCGTAGATGACCTCCTGCGCCCAGAAGACGGAGGGGTTGCTGAGCTTGGCCTTGATCGCGGAGAGATCGGCCGCCGCGATGTGCTTGGCCGCGTCGATGCGGAATCCGTCGACGCCCAGCGCGATGAGGCCGTTCAGGTACGCGGCGATGGTCGAGCGCACGTAGTCGCTGCCGGTGTTCAGGTCCGAGAGCCCGACGAGTTCGCAGTTCTGGACGTTGTCGCGGTTGGTGTAGTCGGAGATGTTCGTCCGGCAGGAGTGGAAGTCCTGGTCCTGGTAGTACCCCGGGTAGGTGTACTTGCCGTACGACGTGCCTCCGGTGCCGGTGCCCGAGCCGGCGCTCATGTGGTTGACGACGGCGTCGGCGATGACCTTGACCCCGGCCGCGTGACAGGTATCGACCATGTTCTTGAAGGCCGTCCCGTCACCCAGCCGGCCCGCTATGCGGTAGCTGACGGGCTGGTAGGAGGTCCACCACTGCGCGCCCTGGACGTGCTCCTGGGGCGGCGACACCTCGACGTAGCCGTACCCGGCCGGGCCGAGGGTGTTGGTGCACTCCTTGGCGACCGAGGCGAACTTCCACTCGAAGAGGGTGGCGGTGACGTCCTTGCTTCCGGGCGGTGCTGCCTGGGCCGGCTGCTGCGAGACGCCGACGAGCCCGGCCGTGCTGAGCAGGGCGGCCAGACCCGCGCGCAGAAAACGCGATCTCATGGTGCGGCTCCTTCGTGTTCGGGCACAAAGGTGCCCCGAAGACAGCCACGCGCCGGGCCATCGAGTGTGGGGGCGGAGTTCCCGCCCGTGGGAACTCCGGGTAGGAGACTGGCCCCGCGGACGGGTAGCGTCAATACGTCGCGTGGAAAAACTTTCAACTTCTTGCGGAAACAGTCTGCTTCGCTCTTGCAGAGGGCCTACCGTCCGTGCGGAAGGGCAGGCCGAACTGCCGTCAGGCCGCCAGGTGCTCCCGGTCCCCCATCACCACGACCGGGTGCAGCGCCGGATCGAGCGTGCGCAGCAGGTACTCCATGTCGGCCTTGGACTGGCTGACGCACGCCGACGTGCCGCTGCCGTGGTCCATGTGCAGCCAGATGCTGCCGCCCTTGGACTGGCCCTGGGGGCGGGTGGGATCCAGCGGGGAGGTGCCCTTGACCCGGTTGTAGTCGATGGCGATGACGAGGTCGAAGTCGTGCCAGTGCGACCGGGACCACGACCGCGGCGCGGCGAAGGCGGACGAGTGGTGGTACGGGAGCCTGGCCTGCGGCTCGGGCAGGACACCGCCCGCGTCCGAGAGCGTGAAGACACCCACGGGGCTCTTCTTGTCCCCCTCGTGGTGGTCGGTCGTCCAGCCGCCCTTGCCGTTGTGCCCGGACCACGAGCGCTCGCGCTTCCACAGGTCGCCCTGCCGGGTGTACAGCACGATGGTCGAGTCGGCCGATCCCGCGGCCTCCCCGTACACCGCGACGACCTGGCGGGAGCCGGCGGGGACGCGGGAGCGCAGCGCGGGGCCGACGCCCGGTATCCCACGCGTGGCGGCCGCCTGGGTGGCGCGCGGCGGCTGCTTCACGGCGTGCCCCGACGTGTCCCGATGCTCCTCCGCGCCACCGGCACAGCCGGCGAGCAGCACCAGCGCCGCCGCGACGGCCACCGTCCCCGCCCCACGCCTCACTCGAACCGCCCCTCTTCCCTGAAGTCGCGTCCCATCTTCGCACCCTTCGGTGAGGACGGATGCGGACCGTGTCCCGTTCCGCCCCGCCCCGGAAAAAACGGGTTGAATTCGTCACCTCGGTGACGCGACGCTGGCACGTCTCCTCCCACCCCAGCATCGATGTCGGGACGTCATGTCGCTACGCGCTCTCCCCCATGCCGACCCGGGTGTCCCCGACACCCGCTCCGGCTTCCGTTTCCTGCTCTGGCTTGAACGGCGCCAGATCGGCGGCCAGATCAAGGCCACGCTGTGGGGCACCCTCCACATGGCGGCCGTGGCCTGCTTCCCGGCCGCCGTCGGCATCGCCGTGCAGGCCGTCGTCGACGGCTCCGGCGGACGGCTCGCGCTCGCGGGCGGCCTGATCCTCGCCCTTGGCGTCGTGACCGCCGTCGGCGACACCATGCTGCACCGCACCGCCGTCACCAACTGGATCTCCGCGGCCGCCCGGGTGCAGCTCCTGCTGTCGCGCAAGACCCTGGAACTGGGCTCGCTGCTCACCCGACGGGTCGCGGCGGGCGAGGTCGTCGCGGTGAGCACCGGCGACGTCGAGAAGATCGGCTGGTTCGTCGAGGCGCTGGCCCGCTTCGCCTGCTCCCTGCTGGCGACCGTCGGCGTCACCGTCGCCCTGCTGGTGTACCGGCCCGAGCTGGGGCTGATCGTGGCCGCGGGTGTCCCCGTACTGGCCCTGTCGGTGCTGCCGTTGCTGCCGCACGCGACGCGGCGCGCCGACGAGCAGCGGGCCAAGGCGGGCAAGGCCACGGAACTCGCCTCCGACACCGTGGCCGGACTGCGGGTGCTGCGCGGCATCGGCGGCGAGGAGCTGTTCCTGTCCCGCTACCGGCGGGCCTCGCAGGAGGTCCGCAGCGCCGCCGTCCGCAACGCCCGGATGTGGGCGCTGATCAGCGCCGTGCAAGTGGCCCTGCCCGGCCTGCTGCTGCTCGCGGTGACCTGGTACGGCGCGCGGCTGGCGCTGGACGGACGGATCACGGTGGGCGAACTGGTCACCGTCTACGGGACGGTGGTCTTCCTGCTGTTCCCGCTGCGGGGCTTCGAGGAGATCGCGATGGCGTACTCCTTCTCCCGGCCGTCCGCCAAGCGCGCCGCCGCCGTGCTGGCACTGCGGCGAGACACCGCGGGCGACGTCGGCGGAGTCACGGCGGGCACGGGACCGCTGCCGGCGGGCGACCTCCACGACCCGCTGACGGGGCTGCTCGCCCCGGCCGGGGAACTGACCGCCGTGGTGTGCGGGGACCCGGACGCGGCCGGTGCCCTCGCCGACCGGCTGGGCGGGCACAGCCCGGCCGGGACCGGGGACGTCCCCTCGGTGCTGCTCGGCGGGACGGCACTGGACGACCTGCCGCTCGCGGCGGCCCGCGCGGCCGTGCTGGTCCAGGACAAGGACCCGGTGCTGCTGTCGGGAACGCTGACCCAACTGCTGGACGTGCCCGCCTCCGGCCAGGTCACCGCGGCCGAGGCCCTCGCGGCGGCGCAGTGCGGCGACGTGCTCGACGCACTGGCCCAGGCCTCGGTGGACGACTCGGGGGACCCGATGCGCTCCCGCATCACCGAGCGCGGACGGTCCCTGTCCGGCGGCCAGCGGCAGCGGCTGGCGCTGGCCCGGTCGCTCGTCGCCGATCCGGAGGTGCTGGTGCTGGACGAGCCGACCAGCGCCGTCGACACGCACACCGAGGCCCGGATCGCCCAGGGCATCAGGGTGCTGCGCGCCGACCGGACGACGGTGGTCCTCACCTCCAGTCCGCTGCTGCTGGACCGCGCCGACCGGGTGGTGTTCGTCGAGGACGGCACGGTGCGCGCGTCCGGCACGCACCGCGAACTGCTCCGGGCCGACCTCGGCTACCGCGCGGTGGTCACCCGCGAGACCGAGCAGGCGCCCGAGGAATCCGCACGTCTCGAGAAAGCCGAGGAAACCGCATGATCGGCGTGAAACCGCCGGAGTACGACCCGGCCGCGCCACGGCACGTGACGACCCTGCCGGTGGGCTCGCCCGCCACGGTGCGCGGTTACGTCGGCGAGCTGGCCCGGCGGCACCGGGGTGCGTTCGCCGTGCTCGTCTCGGTGAACACCGTGGCCGTCGTCGCCTCGATGGTCGGCCCCTATCTGCTGGGCGGCCTCGTCGAGGACCTGGCGGCGGGCCGCCGCGACCTGCACATCGGACGCACCATGGCACTGTTCGCCGTCGCGCTCGCCGTGCAGACGGTGTTCGTCCGGGAGGTGCGGCTGCGCGGCGCGATCCTGGGCGAGCGGATGCTGGCGGACCTGCGCGAGGACTTCCTCGTACGGTCCGTGGGGCTGCCCCCCGGCGTCCTGGAGCGGGCGGGCACGGGCGACCTGCTCTCCCGCATCACCACCGACATCGACCGGCTGTCCAACGCGATGCGGGAGGCCGTACCGCAGCTGGCGATCGCCGTGGTGTGGAGCGGCCTGCTGCTCGGCGCGCTGACGGTCACCTCGCCGCCGCTGGCACTGGCGGTGCTGGTGGCCGTACCGGTGCTGCTCGCCGGCTGCCGCTGGTACTTCCGGCGCGCGCCGCGGGCGTACCGATCGGAGGCCGCCGGCTACGCGGCCGTCTCGGCGGTCCTGGCGGAGTCGGTGGACGCCGGGCGCACCATCGAGGCGCACCGGCTCGGCGACCGCCGCGAGGAGCTGTCGCGCATCCGCATCCGCCAGTGGGTGGCGTGGGAGCGCTACACGATGTGGCTGCGCAGCGTGCTCTTCCCGGTGATCAACGTGACGTACATGCTGATCCTCGCGGCGGTGCTGCTGATCGGCGGAACGCTGGTCCTGCACGGCCGCGTGACGGTGGGCGAGCTGACGACGGGCGCGCTGTACGCGCAGATGCTGGTCGACCCGATCAACCTCATCCTGCGCTGGTACGACGAGCTGCAGGTGGCCCAGGTGTCGCTGGCCCGGCTGGTCGGCGTCCGGGAGGTCGAGCAGGGCGCCGGGGACGAGCGGGTGGCGCCGGACGGCCGCGACGTCCACGCCGACGAGGTGCGCTTCGGCTACCGCGCCGGCAGCGACGTGCTGCACGGGGTGAGCCTGCGGGTCCGCCCCGGCACCCGGCTGGCCCTGGTCGGCCCGTCGGGGGCGGGCAAGTCGACGCTGGGGCGGCTGCTGGCCGGGATCTACAGCCCGCGGGCCGGCGAGATCACCCTGGGCGGCGCCCAGCTGGCCCGGATGCCGGCGGAACGGGTCCGCGAGCACGTGGCCCTGGTCAACCAGGAGCACCACGTCTTCGTCGGCACGCTCCGCGACAACCTGCTGCTGGCCCGCGCGGGAGCGGGTGACGACGAGCTGTGGGCGGCGCTCACCGCGGTCGACGCCGAGGGCTGGGCACGGGCGCTCGACGAAGGCCTGGACACCGAGGTCGGCTCGGGTGGCGCGGCGCTGACCCCGGCCCAGGCGCAGCAGGTGGCGCTGGCGCGACTGGTCCTCGCCGACCCGCACACCCTGGTGCTGGACGAGGCCACCTCGCTGCTGGACCCGCGCGCGGCCCGCCATCTGGAACGGTCGCTGGCCCGTGTGCTGGACGGCAGGACCGTGGTGGCCATCGCGCACCGGCTGCACACCGCACACGACGCGGACCTGATCGCGGTGGTCGAGGACGGCCGGATCAGCGAGCTGGGCAGCCACCACCAGTTGGTGGAGGCCGACGGCGCCTACGCCGCCCTGTGGCGGTCCTGGCACGGTGAGGCCGGAACCCGTCCGTGGTGATCCGCCTGGCCCCGGCCGTCCTGCGACGGCCGGGGCCACGGGGGTGGCGGGGCGGCGGGCTCAGCCGCCGAAGATGCCGAGTGCCCCCAGCGCGCCCAGTCCGCCGGCGGCGAAGAAGATCGGCGTGAGCACCTTGATCTCGACCCAGCTGCCCGCGCGGAACCGCATGGCCTTCGGCGGGCCCAGCGGGAACCAGCGCTTGCGACCGATCGGGATGGGCCACAGGATCGGGCAGCCCGAGACGGTCAGGGCGTCGCCGATGCAGTGCACGAGGGCGCCGAGCACGATGGGGATACCGATCCACAGGTACTGCTGCCCGGGCTCGGTGAACAGCCAGCCCTTGCCGTTCTCGGTGCCGTCCAGCACGTCGGCCAGCACCCAGGCGCTGGTGGCGCCGAGCAGCCATACCAGGATGTCGCTGGAGACCCGGGCCTGCCGCCACAGCAGTCCCTCGACGGCGAGCACGGCGTGCACGAACAGGATCGCCAGGACCCCCCAGCGCCCGCCGTACACGGCGATCAGCGAGGCGCCCCCGCCGATCGCGACGGCCCACACCCAGGTATGGGTCAGTGTGCGGTGACCACCGGAACGGCGCGGGTCACCCGCCTTGCGCGTGGCCTTGTAGGTCGCGTACGAGAGCTTGTCGATGATCTCGCAGAACCACCGGGAGACCGGCCCGAAGGCACGCGATATCGTGGCCGCCTTGTGGTCGAGGTCGGGGGCGAGGGCGGCGCCGGCACAGATCAGTGCGCCGACCACGAGCGTCGGCCAGGGCATCGGGTGGTCGAGCGCGGCGGCGAGTGCTCCCACCCCCAGCCATGCCGCCGCTCCGGAGATAGAGTGCGCCGGTCCCATCATGGTGTGCCCCGCCCCTTTCGACCCGCCTGCAGGCGGAGTTGACGCGTAATCGACGGCACACCATACCGCCGGTCGATCTTCCTCCGTACCGCCGGTTCCTCCCCTGGTCCCGGGGACAGGCAAGATGGGGGTGTGACCCTCATCGATCAGCTGCCTGCAGAGCCCGATCCCGACGCCCTCTTCGAGGCCTTCTCGTCCTGGGCGGAGGGCCGGGGCATCTCCCTCTACCCCGCTCAGGAGGAAGCGCTGATCGAGGTGGTCTCGGGGGCGAACGTCATCCTGTCCACCCCCACCGGCTCGGGGAAGAGCCTGGTCGCGGCCGGTGCGCACTTCGCCGCGCTCGCCCGGGACGAGGTCACCTTCTACACCGCCCCGATCAAGGCGCTGGTGTCGGAGAAGTTCTTCGACCTGTGCAAGCTCTTCGGCACCGAGAACGTCGGCATGCTGACCGGCGACGCCTCCGTCAACCCGGACGCGCCCGTCATCTGCTGCACGGCGGAGGTGCTGGCGTCGATAGCGCTCCGGGACGGCAAGGACGCGGACATCGGCCAGGTCGTCATGGACGAGTTCCACTTCTACGCCGAGCCGGACCGGGGCTGGGCATGGCAGATCCCCCTGCTGGAGCTGCCGCAGGCGCAGTTCCTGCTGATGTCGGCGACGCTCGGCGACGTCACGCGCTTCGAGAAGGACCTCACCCGCCGTACCGGCCGGCCCACGTCCGTCGTGCGCTCGTCGACGCGGCCGGTCCCGCTGTCGTACGAGTACCGGCTGACCCCGCTCACCGAGACGCTGACCGAGCTGCTGGAGACCCGCCAGGCCCCGGTCTACATCGTGCACTTCACGCAGGCGGCGGCCGTGGAGCGGGCGCAGGCGCTGATGAGCATCAACATGTGCACGCGCGCCGAGAAGGACGCCATCGCGGAACTCATCGGGAACTTCCGCTTCACCACGAAGTTCGGCCGCAACCTGTCGCGTTACGTCCGGCACGGCATCGGGGTGCACCACGCCGGCATGCTGCCCAAGTACCGGCGCCTGGTGGAGAAGCTGGCGCAGGCGGGCCTGTTGAAGGTCATCTGCGGCACGGACACCCTCGGTGTCGGCGTCAACGTGCCCATCCGCACGGTGCTCTTCACCGCCCTCACCAAGTACGACGGCAGCCGCGTCCGTGTGCTGCGCTCCCGTGAGTTCCACCAGATCGCGGGCCGCGCCGGGCGGGCCGGCTTCGACACGTCGGGCTTCGTGGTCGCCCAGGCGCCGGAGCACGTGATCGAGAACGAGAAGGCCCTCGCGAAGGCCGGCGAGGACCCCAAGAAGCGCCGCAAGGTGGTGCGCAAGAAGGCGCCCGAGGGCTTCGTCGGGTGGACGGAGAGCACCTTCGAGAAGCTCATCGCCTCCGATCCCGAGCCGCTGACCTCCCGGTTCCGGGTCACCCACGCGATGCTGCTGTCGGTCATCGCCCGCCCCGGCAACGCCTTCGACGCGATGCGGCGGCTGCTGGAGGACAACCACGAGGACCGCAGGTCCCAGCTGCGGCACATCCGGCGGGCCATCGCGATCTACCGCTCACTGCTGGCCGGCGGGGTCGTGGAGCGGCTGGACGAGCCCGACGAGGAGGGGCGCATCGTCCGGCTGACGGTGGACCTGCAGCAGGACTTCGCGCTCAACCAGCCGCTGTCCACCTTCGCGCTGGCCGCGTTCGAGCTGCTGGACCCGGACTCGCCCTCCTACGCGCTGGACATGCTGTCGGTGATCGAGTCGACGCTCGACGACCCCCGGCAGATCCTCGCCGCCCAGGAGAACAAGGCGCGCGGCGAGGCCGTCGCCGCCATGAAGGCCGACGGGGTGGAGTACGAGGAGCGGATGGAGCGGCTCCAGGACATCTCCTACCCCAAGCCGCTGGAGGAGGTGCTGTCGCACGCCTACGGCGTCTACCGCAAGAGCCACCCGTGGGTCGGCGACCACCCGCTGTCGCCCAAGTCGGTCGTACGCGACATGTACGAACGGGCGATGACCTTCACCGAGTTCGTCTCCCACTACGAGCTCGCCCGGACCGAGGGCATCGTGCTGCGCTACCTGGCGAGCGCGTACAAGGCGCTGGAGCACACCGTCCCGGACGACCTGAAGTCCGAGGACCTGCAGGACCTGATCGCCTGGCTCGGCGAGCTGGTCCGTCAGGTCGACTCCAGCCTGCTGGACGAGTGGGAGCAGCTCGCCAACCCCGGTGAGATGACGGCCGAGGAGGCCCAGGAGCGGGCCGACCAGGTCAAGCCCGTCACGGCCAACGCCCGGGCCTTCCGGGTCCTGGTACGCAACGCCCTGTTCCGCCGGGTGGAGCTGGCCGCGCTGGAGCGGTTCGGCGAACTCGGCGAGATGGACGCCGGGTCCGGCTGGGACGCCGACGCCTGGGCCGAGGCCATGGACGCCTACTGGGACGAGTACGAGGACCTGGGCACCGGGCCCGACGCGCGCGGCCCGAAGCTGCTGCAGATCGAGGAGCGTCCCGACGAGGGGCTGTGGAAGGTCCGCCAGACCTTCGCGGACCCCGACGGCGACCACGACTGGGGCATCTCCGCCGAGATCGACCTCACCGCCTCCGACGAGGAGGGCCGCGCGGTGGTCAAGGTGACGGCCGTGGGCGCGCTGTGACCGCGAGGACGAGCACCCGCACGAAGGAGCACGCCCGATGACCAACCCCGCCGAGCGGCTGGTGGACCTCCTCGACCTGGAGAGGATCGAGGAGGACATCTTCCGCGGGCAGAGCCCCCAGGAACGCCTCCAGCGGGTGTTCGGCGGACAGGTGGCGGGCCAGGCGCTGGTCGCGGCCGGGCGCACCACGGACGGCAGCCGTCCGGTGCACTCCCTGCACGCGTACTTCCTGCGCCCGGGGCGCCCCGGGATGCCGATCGTGTACCAGGTGGAGCGGATCCGCGACGGCCGCTCCTTCACGACGCGGCGCGTGGTCGCGGTGCAGCAAGGCCGGACGATCTTCAACCTGACCGCCTCCTTCCACGTGCCGGAGCCCGGGTTCGAGCACCAGCTGCCTGTGCGCGAGGTCCCGGACCCGGAGAGCCTGCCGAAGCTGAGCGACGAACTGCGCGAACACCTCGGCGAACTGCCCGAGCAGTTGGAGCGGATGGCGCGACGGCAGCCGTTCGACATCCGCTACGTGGACCGCCTGCGCTGGACCGCCGAGGAGATCGAGGGCGCCGAGCCGCGCAGCGCGGTCTGGATGCGCGCGGTGGGTCCGCTCGGCGACGACCCGCTGGTGCACACCTGCGCACTCACCTACGCCAGCGACATGATGCTGCTGGACGCCGTGCGCGTACCGGTCGAGCCGCTGTGGGGGCCGCGCGGCTTCGACATGGCCTCCCTGGACCACGCGATGTGGTTCCACCGGCCGTTCCGTGCCGACGAGTGGTTCCTGTACGACCAGGAGTCCCCCGTCGCGACCGGCGCGCGCGGCCTGGCCCGCGGCCGCATCTACGACCGCGAGGGCCGCCTTCTGGTCTCCGTCGTCCAGGAGGGGCTGTTCCGGAAGCACGGCGGCTGAGGGTCCCGGGAGCCGGTGCCCGTCGGGTACCGGCTCCGGTTCCGGTTCTGGTTCCGGCTCCGGCGCCGGGGGCCGCTTTGCGCCGACCGGGCCTCAGCGCATGCGGAAGACCGGTCCCTTGGGCGTGAACGGAAGGCGGGCGTCCCGGGGGATCAGGAAGGCGTGTTCGCGGCGTATCCGCAGGACGTCGCAGTCGCCGTCCGTGATCAGCAGGACCGGGGCCGCCGGCGGGAAGTCCGGGGCGCGCTGGAGGAGGTCGACACCGGGCTGCAGCACGGTGCCGCCACGGCCCCTGACGCGTACCCGGTGGGCGATCTCGGTCACCGCCAGGTAGCCCGCGTCGAAGGGGGCGGCGTCGCAGAACACCACGCGGGCGGCGGTCACGTCACGGGCGGTGGCGTAGGACGCGATGGCGCCGAGCGCCTTGCCGAGCAGCGCCCGGCTCATGGACCCGGAGGTGTCCAGCACCACGCCGAAGGTGCAGCGGGCCACTTCCTGCGGCGGATGGCTGCGGCCGGCCCGGGGGATGTCCGGTGTGGACGCCTGCCGACGGGCCGGGCGGGCGAAACTGCGCACCGCCTCGGGACGGGGCACGTACTCGTCGAACCAGCGGGCGAGCCTGGCGTCCCACGGCAGCGGTGGGTGGGACAGCGCGCGGATCTCCTCGACGAGTCCGGCGGGCAGGAGTCCGCGCTCGCGGTGGTGCAGTTCGAAACCCTGGAGCAGCCCGCGCCGGTAGAACTCGTCCAGGTCGACCCACGTGGGGGCGGTCTCCCCGGGGCGCGGCAGCGGCTCCCCGAGCACGTCCCCGAGGCCCTTGCCGCGCAGCGTGGCGAGACGGCGCAACCGCCGCTCGTCCCGCGCGATGCGGTCGTAGACCTCCTCGCTGGACAGTCCGGCCAGGGCGGGGTCGTGCAACAGCCCCTCGGGCATCTGCCCGACGCCCATCTCCAGCAGCCAGCCGTTGATCACGTAGTCGGCGGCGACGTTGAACAGGTACGGGTCCCGGCCGCCCCGGCGGTCGCCGTGGCGCAGCGCGGCGTGCAGCATCTCGTGGGCGAGGATGAACCGCCATTCCTCGTCGGTGAACCGGCACAGGGGGTTGAGGTAGATCTCCCCCGCCTCTGCGTTGACCGCCGCCACCGAGATCCGCTGGGCGCGGGCGAGTTCGGCGTCGGCGACCAGGGTCATCCCGGCGGCGATGCCGCCGAGCAGCGGGTAGGAGGAGACGAACCAGCTCAGGGCGCGCTCCCAGGGACGCAGCGGGCGCCGGGCACCGGTGAGCTCCTCGCGGCGGCCTCCGGCGACGTCCATGGCCGCCGACATCGTCCGGGTCAGGGCGCTCGCGAAGGCGACGGTCCAGTCCTCCGGCGCGCTCCAGGACGGTTGCCAGGGGTGGAGCACCTGGTCCGGCTGCGGGCCTGCGGTGCCGCACGCCGCGAACCCGGCGGGGATGCCGTCGCGGCGCCAGCGTGCGGCCAGTTGTTCCTCGTCGCCGTCCGGGAACACCGGGGGCAGCGCGACGGGCGCCCGGCCCACGGGGAAGGTGTCCAGGAAGCGGTTGACCACGGCGCAGCGGGCGGCGACGTCGAACCGGTCGGGCTGCTCTCGCGGGCCCCTGGCGGCCGGCACGTGCCCGAAGCCCAGGTGCAGGAGGCAGTGCGCCAGCACCCAGGCCCACTCCTGCGGGTCCGCGCGGCGCAGGGGGTCGGCGTGCACGAGGCCGTTGGAGGTGACGGAGGCCCAGCCGTCGCGAGGGTGCTCCTCGCACTCCTCGCTGCGGCACAGACGGCCGTTGACGGCGGAGAGCGCGGCGAGGGCGGTGTTGCGGCGCAGCAGGTCGACGCCGGCGGCGAACGCCTCGGCCGCAGGGTCCTTGCGGGGTGCCGACCGCGCCCGGGACCTGTCGCCGCGCGCGCCGCTCACCGGCGCGCCTCGACCAGACGCGGCATGTCGCGGGCGGCCTCCAGCAGGAACCAGGAGGGCAGCACCGGGTTGTCGTCGTCACCGTCGGCGATCACGGTCTGGGCGACCTCGACCGAGATCTCCGCCAACTGCACCAGCAGCGACTTGGCCCGGTAGGCCATCTGCCGCACGGTCGGGGACGCGTGCTCCCGCTGCGCCGGCAACTCCTTGATCAGACGCCCGCGGAAGGAATCGGCGAGGTAGTAGAGCAGGTCGCGGTCCTCGATGCGGCGCGGCCAGGAAGCGTCCCCCTTGAGGATGGCGTCCAGCCCGTACGAGTGCCGGACGATCTTGACGTAACCGCAGAAGGCCGTGGCATGCGCCGGGGTGAGCGTCCCGTAGGCCAGCACCTTCAACGTCTCCTCGTCCAGAGCGGGTCCGAAGGAGTGCAGCGCGTCGGAGAGCATGTGCCAGGCGCGCGGGGTGGAGAACGGCTCCTCGGTCTTGGGCGGCGCGGACCACAGGTGGTCCGGCCGGTCGGTGAGGTGGTCGGTGATCCACGGATGGATACCCGCGCCCGCCGCCCAGACCAGCCAGTCCCCCGCGGAGGCCCGCAGATGGACGTGCGCGAGCCGGTTGACCAGGGCGGATGCCATCGGCCGTGCCAGCGCGTTGTCGGTGGCACGGTTGCCCGCACCGATCACGATGCTGCCGGGCGGCAGCTCGTACGAGCCGATGCGGCGGTCGAGGATCAGCGAGTAGAAAGCCTTCTGGACATCGGGGGTGGCCGCGTTCAGCTCGTCGAGGAAGAGGCAGTACGGCTCGTCGCGGGCGATCGTCTCCGGGGGACAGAAACGCGAGCGGCCGTCGACGATCTGCGGTACGCCGATGAGGTCCTCCGGAGCCAGCTGCGTCCCGATGAGACTCACGCAGTCCAGTCCCAGAGAGTCAGCGAACTCCCTGACCAGGGAGGACTTCCCGATGCCCGGGGCGCCCCACAGGAAGACCGGGCGGACGGTGGCCAGGTTGAGCAGCAGCTCGGGCACCTGGGAAGGCGAGACGGTGACAACACCCTGCAAGCGCGGGCTCCTCGGAGATGAAGGGGATGGCGGGCACTCGACGGGCGCCGGCCGGCCCGAGCAGTCTCACCCCTGTCGCCACCCCGTCGCACCTGCTTTTCGGTGCATCGTCGGCCTTGCACTCCACCGCGCCCGCCCTCGACGAGTCGATCGGTCACGACGTCGTCATCACCGCCTGGTGGCACGCGGTGTGAGGGGCTGTCCCGTCACCCCAGTCCGAGGAGGCGTCGCCAGCGGCTGCGCGGCGCCGTGGGCGGTGGGGGAGGCGGGGCAGGGGGCGGCGGGGCGATCGGCGGGCCTGGGGTGACGGCTGGGATGTCGGCTGGGGTGGCACGCTCGGGACGCGGGGCGGGGCGGGAGGTACGGGCTCTGAGGAGCGCGTCGGCGAGCGAGACCTGGGCGAAGGTGATCTCGTCGGGGTGGCCGGCGACGGTCTGGGCCTCGA
This sequence comes from Streptomyces sp. NPDC001902, assembly GCF_042891295.1. NCBI lineage: Bacteria > Bacillati > Actinomycetota > Actinomycetes > Kitasatosporales > Streptomycetaceae > Streptomyces > Streptomyces sp. NPDC001902. Next base: position 42,881 of record NZ_JBIATA010000014.1, read on the forward strand.
TGAGCTCACGTGTGGCGTAGGCGCCCGTACTCCCCGGTGGGAGCGCCGGGCAGAGCCGGCGCAGGTAGGCCCGCTCTCGGGTGTCCGGCACCGCGTCGGCGGCCAGTTCCGGGCCGAGCAGGGCGGACCAGGCGGCCGCCTCGCCCCAGGCGCCCTCCGCGTCGCGCACGAGTTCCTCGACACGGCGGGCCCGCCAGCCGCGGGCGCGGTGGTCCTCGCCCTCGTCGAGGGCGTCGCGCAGCTCGGCGGGCAGCCTGCCCTCCAGCAGGGCGGGATGGGTCCGGGCGAACCGCCGTACGTCCTCGGCGAGGTAGAGCCACACCACGGCGCGGTAGCGGTTGACGTACCAGCGGACGGGGCGGAGGAAGCCTCCCTTGGCGAGCCGGGTGAAGCGCTCCCGGCTGATCCCGATCAGCGCCGCGCCCTCGATGCTGCCCACCAACTCCAGCCGCGCGCGCAGCCGGTCGGGAAAGCCCTCCTCCGCGCGCAGCCGGTCCACGTCCTCCCGCACGACACGTCGGCGCCCGCCGACGGCCGGTGCCGTGCGTACCTCGCCGGTCTGCAGCGCGACCTCGAACTCCTCGGCTTCCAGGCACAGTTCCTCCCGGGCGCGCTGCATGCCGAGCGCCTCCCGGACGACGGTCTCCTTGACAGCCATGCCACTCCCCCTGACCTTCCGTAGCGACTCATCACTGACAGTCACGACGATAGGTCCTCCCGGCGACATCCGCCCGGGCCTGTGGATAACTCCGCGTCACGCCCCGTGGTCGTACACGGTCACGGAGATCCCACGGCGCACGAGCCGCCCCTCGACCGACGGCGCGACCCGCTCCCACCGGCCGCCCGCGAGCCCGCACCCGATGCGCGGCATGTGCACGGACGCGCCCAGCTCCGCCGCCTTCTCCGCCACCAGGGCCAGCCCCGCGTCGATCGCCTCGTACCGCACGGGCACGCCTTGGCTGCCTCTGCGGATGCCGCGCTGCCCGACGAGATTGGCCACCCAGACCCACTCGCCGACGCGGACGAACTGGACGGCACCCAGGGCGAAGTCGTTGCGGGCGCGCTCGCGGTGCCACCGCCGGTACGCGGCCTCGGGTTCCGGCCAGCGGCGGGAGAGCGCGACCACGAATCCCTTGCCCCAGCCGCCCAGGTCGTTGCAGACGTGGACGATCAGCTTGACGCCCTTGCCCTGCGGCGCGGTGGCGTCCCCCCGGACGTACGTGATCCCCTCCATGCGCTCACCGTACGCCCGGGGTCCGACAACGCCGCCGCAGCGGCGGCCCGGCTCACAGGGCGCGCAGGCCGTCGATGACGTCCTTGAGCAGCCCCACGTCGGGCAGTTCGGCCGGCGGCACGGGCCGGATGGCCCGCAGGTGGCCGTCCCGGAGGAGGTCGCCGAGCAGCACGCGGACGACGCCGAGCGCGAGGTCGGCGTCCGCGGCCAGTTCGGCCACGGTGAGCGGGCTGTCCCGGCACAGGTCCAGGAGGGCCAGGTGCTCCTCGTCGAGGTGGTCGTCCGGGGCCTTACCGACGGCCGGGACCATGACGGCGATCAGGTCGACGTCACCGTCGGAGTCCGGCCGGGTGCGGCCGCCGGTGATGGTGTAGGCGCGCACCATCGGACCGGCCTCGTCGTCATACCAGAGCGCGCCCTCGTCTCCCGGCGGGCTCGGGTTCATGCTTCATCACTCCCCCGGTGCCGCCGCGTCGTGCCGGCGCGGCGTGACACCGAGGTGTTCACCGACCCGGTGGACCATGAGGGTCATCTCGTAGGCGATCTGCCCGACGTCGGCCTGCACACCGCTGAGCACCGACAGGCAACTGCCCTCGCCCGCGGCCGTGACGAACAGGAAGCCGTCGTCGAACTCGACCATCGTCTGCCGCACGCCGCCCGCGTCGAAGTGCCGGCCCGCGCCCTTGGCGAGGCTGTGGAACCCGGACGAGACGGCGGCCAGGTGCTCGGCCGTGGCACGGTCCAGACTGGTGCTCGCCCCGGTCACCAGACCGTCGCCGGAGAGCACCAGCGCGTGCCTGACGTGCGGCACCCGCTCTGTCAGATCGTCCATCAGCCATGTGAGTCCACTGCTCACCGTCATCCCCCGTTCTCCCCGGTCTCCGCTGTCCCTTGCGGTGCTGCGGCGTCCCTGCCGCGGGCCAGGCCGCGGGCGAACGCCGTGATGGTGGAACGAGCTTCTTCCGGAGATCGTTCCCTTTCGTCTCCCCCGCCAAGCGACTCCGCCGGGCTCTGGTGCGCCCCGTCGTCCCTCAGTTGCGCTACGAGACTGGCCTGCCGCTGCCGCTTCGGCAACCCCGTCCCGGTGCGCCCCTCCTCGCGCGGCCTGGTCGGTCCCCGCCGCGGCCGTGGTGTGCGCGGCGCCGTGTCGGCCCGGTCCGTCCCCGGCGGCTCGGGCACGGCCCGCGGGCGGAGCACCTGCTCGCCGGTCTCCAGGTCGTCGCCCGAGGCGTCCACGAGCACCGACTGCGGGACGAACACCACCGCGACCGTGCCGTCGAACCGCCCGCGGCGCAGGGTGACGCGCACCCCCTGCCGCGCGGCGAGCCGCCCGACGGTGAACAGGCCCAGCCGGTCCGTCTCCGGGAGCTCCGTTCCCGCGCCGGCCTCGCCGAGTTCGTTGTTGGCCTGGGCGAGCCGCTCGGCGCTCATGCCCAGGCCGCGGTCCTCGACCTCCAGGACGTAGCCACCCGCGACGACCTCGCCGCGCACCTCGACCTTGGTGTCGGGCGGCGAGAAGGCGGTGGCGTTGTCGATGAGTTCCGCCAGCAGGTGCAGCACGTCGGCGATCGCGGGGCCGGTCAGCGCCACCCGGGGCATGCGCCGGACGACGACCCGCTGGTAGTGCTCGACCTCGCCGACCGCGGCACGCGCCACCTCCGCGAGCCGGACCGGGCGGCGCCAGGCCCGGCCGGGTGCGTTGCCGGAGAGGATCAGCAGGCCCTCGGCGTGCCGGCGCATGCGGACGGCGATGTGGTCGACACGGAACAGGTCGTCCAGGTCCGCCGGGTCTCCGGAGCGGCGTTCCATGGCGTCGAGCAGCGTCAGCTGACGGTGCAGCAGCACCTGGCTGCGGCGGGCCAGGTTGGTGAAGACTGCGGAGACCCCGCGGCGCAGCTTCTCCTGGTCGACGGCCGCCTGGACGGCGGCACGCTGGGCGTTGTTGAAGGCCCGGCCGACCTGTCCGATCTCGTCGGCGCCGAAGCGCAGGTCGGGTGCGGCCCGCGCGACCGCGGCGTCGTCGAGTTCCTCGCCGGCGCGGAGCCTGCGGAGCACCTCCGGCAGGCGCCTCCCGGACAGCTCCAGGGCCTGGTTGCGCAGCAGCGTGAGGCGGCGGGCGATGCCGCGCCCGATGAGCAGGGAGATGACGACCGACAGCACGACGAGGAACAGTCCGGCGAGGCTGACCGCGCCGGTCCGCACGAGCACGTCCATGCCGTCGTCGCGGGCCCGCTCGCCGACCTCGCGGGCGGCGTCGACGTTGATGTCGCTGAGTTCGGCCAGGGCCCGGTCCGCGTTCTGGCGCCAGCGGTCCTGGGAGACGACCAGGCCCACGTCCTTGGCGCCCGCCCCGCGCGCCGCGGCCTCCATGGAGTCCAGCGTCCAGGCGACGCTGCCGCCCTCGAACTCGTCGAGCCGCTCCTTGGCGGCCTTGGTCAACTCCGGGTCGACGATGGAGTGCAGCAGCTTGCGCCCGTCGATGGTGCCGATGAACTCGCGGTACTGGCTGCCCGTCATGGCGGGACCGAGCTGCGCGGCGGTGAGCATGGCGTCCTCGCGGGACAGCAGTTCCCTGGCCCGTACCAGGTCGATGACGAAGCCGCCCTGCCGGGCGACCTCGCCGCTCTGGAGCGCGGCGAGCGATCCGCGCAGCCGGAAGATGGGGTCGATCACAGCCGAGTAGCGGTGGAGCGTCATCGACCAGCCGACGTCGCGCTGCCGGACGTCCTCGCGCAGCGGCGCCAGGTCCTTCGCGGCGGTGATCAGTTCGGTGATCCGCTGCCGCTGGGCGAGGTCGAGCTCGGTTCCCTGCGCCTGCTCGCGCGCGTGGTCGCGGACGACCGCGAGCAGCCGGTCGGTGGTGCGCTCGGCGCTCTCCAACTCGGGCCCGCCGCTCGCGCCGTCGGACGCCACATAGGCGACGGCGACGCGCCGCTCGACCTGCAGGGCGCGCCCCAGGTCGTCCGCGGGTGTCCCGTAGTAGCGGTAGGTGTCGGCGATCCCCATGAGGGCGAAGGCCCCGCGCACCGAGGTGAAGGTGCTGTATGTCCACAGACCCGCCAGCGAGAGCAGCGGCACCAGGAGAAGTACCACGAGTTGCGTGCGGATGGTGCGGGGGCGCAGGCGCATGCGTGAGGTCCTCGGTCGACCATGGGTTCGATGGGGAGGGGCACAGTCTGACCCACGAACGCCCCCTTCGTGGCGCCGACTGTGACATCTCACAATCCCTTTCCACCGGACGCCCTCAGGTGCGGGACGCGACGGAGCGACGTACCCTGCCCGGCCCCACCCCTCCGACCGCAAGCGCGTTCACGCCGCGCTAACGGCGCGGCATTGCGGGCGAAACCCCGCTGTCGCACGCTGGACGCATGGAACGGGGACAGGTCGTACGCCGGGTCTACGGTCCCGCCCCGGACACGGAGGACGGTTCTCAGGGCGTTCCTCTGGTCCATCGCGACATCCACGGCTACCGGCGCGCGTTCCGGCTGGGCGGCAGCGGGCCGCCGCTGCTGCTGATCCACGGCCTCGGCGACTCGTCGGCGACGTGGGCGCACATCCTGCCCCGGCTGGGGCGGCGGCACACGGTCATCGCCCCGGACCTGCTGGGCCACGGTGACAGCGAGCAGCCCCGCGCCGACTACGCGGTGGCGGCCTACGCGTGCGGCATGCGCGACCTGCTGGGCGTGCTGGACGTCGACCGGGTGTCGGTCGTGGGCCACTCGCTCGGGGCCGGCGTGGCGATGCAGTTCGCCTACCAGTTCCCGGAGCGGTGCGAACGCCTGGTGATCGTGGGCGGCGGCGGTCTGGGGCCGGAGGTGCACCCGCTGCTGCGGCTCGCCGCGGGGCCGGGTTCCGAAGTGACGCTGCCGCTGGCGACTTCGCCGCCCGTGCGCGGGGCGCTGCGGCTGCTCGCGCCGCTGCTGCGCACCACCGGAGGGCTCGGGCTGGGCCGCCACGACTTCGACTACGTCCTGGAGCGCTACCTCATGCTGGACAGCCCCAAGGCGCGTCAGGCCTTCCTGCGCACCCTGCGCGCCGGCGTGGACCTGCGGGGGCAGGTCATCACGATGATGGACCGCAGCTATCTGACGGCGGGCCTGCCGACCCTCATCATGTGGGGCGAGCATGACGCGGTGATCCCGGTGCGTCATGCGCTGAGGGCGCACACCGCGATGCCGGGCAGCCGGCTGGAGCTGTTCGAGGACGCCGGGCATTTCCCGCACCATGACGCGCCCGGGCGTTTCGTCGACGTACTGGAGGACTTCCTCGCCACCACCACGCCGCAGGAGTACGACCCGGTGCTCTGGCGCCGGCTGCTGCGGCGCGGTCGGGTGGACGTGCCGCTCTACCAGGAGGTCGAGCCGCCGCACCCCTCCAGCGGGTCCTGAGGCCGTCCGCCGCCGTCCGGGGCAGGATGGGGGCATGGGACACAGGATGACCGAGGAAGAGTGGCGGGCCTTCGTCTCCGCCGGGACGCGTACGGGGAAGCTGGCGACGACGCGGGCGGACGGCACGCCCCATGTGGCGCCCGTCTGGTTCCTGCTGGACGGCGACGACGTCGTGTTCAACACGGGCAAGGACACGGTCAAGGGCCGCAACATCACGCGCGACGGCCGGGTCGCCCTGTGCGTGGACGATGACCGGCCGCCGTTCGCGTACGTGGTCCTGCGGGGACGGGCTGAGGTGAGCGAGGAGCCCGGTCCCTTGCGGGAGTGGGCCACCCGGCTCGCCGCCCGCTACATGGGCGAGGACGTCGCCGAGGAGTTCGGGGCGCGCAATGGGGTGCCCGGTGAACTCCTGGTGCGGGTGCGGATCGACAAGGTGCTCGCCGAGTCCGGTGTGGCGGACTGAGCGTCGGGCGCCCGCCGCCCGCCCGGGTCAGCGGATCGGCTTGCCGCCGTTGGCCTTCTTGCCGTTGGCGCCCATCGCCCACCAGGTGCCGCCCACGCCGTGACCGTTGGTGTCGCCGGGCTTGGTGTCACCGGTGTACCAGTAGACGGGCCAGCAGTTGTACGACAGCTGCTTGGTGCCGTCCGGACGGGTGTAGGTGCTGACGAGCTTGGGGTTGAGACCGGCGGCCTCGGCCTGCGCCTTGGTGACGGGCTTGGCCGCCGGCCACTTCTTGAGGCACTCGCCGGTGCAGTTGGACACCATCGGCCAGTCGGTGTCCTTGTCGAAGCGGTACAGGGTGCGGCCCTTGGAGTCGACGAGGATGTCACCCAGGTTGGCGTCGTTGACGACGGAGAGGATGGGCCACTTCTTGTCGGAGGCGGCGTCCGCGCTGCCGCCGTCGGAGCTGTCGTCCGTACCGCCGGCGTATCCGTCGTCGGTGCCCGAGGAGGGGTCGGCCGAGGTCTCGCTGTCGTACCCGTAGTCGCCGGAGGTGGTCCCGGAGCCGGGCTGCGAGGTGGCCGACTGGGCCGCGTCCTGTTGCTGGGCCGCCGGCGCCACGCTGCTCGCCTGGTCGTAGCCGTTCGACCCGCCGCAGGCGGTGACGAGGAGGAGGGCAGCGGCCGTTCCGGCGACTGCGGCACCGATCCGCTTGTGCATCTGGACTCCTTGCGCGGTAGGGGCGTCGGGGCCCGTGCGCCCCGTCTGGCCACCTGTACGCACCCGGTTCGGCTGCCTCTCAATGCACTGTGAATTCCTTTTTCGGCGGCGCCGTTCTGCTAGGGTGCCCCGCTGCTCCACGGAGCGTCAGCGCACCGACTCCAGCAGACGTGCCGCGTGCATCCGCCCGGCGTGCTCGACGAGGGCGATCAGCACCTCCTTGCCCGATGCGCGATCCCGTGCGTCACAGAGGACGACGGGGGTGCCGTCCTGCAGGTCGAGGGCGCGTGAGATGTCCTCCGGGCGGTGCTCCAGCGCGCCGGGGAAACGGTTGACGGCGACCGCGAACGGGATCTTCCGGTGCTCGAAGAAGTCCACGGCGGGGAAGCAGTCCTCCAGGCGGCGGGTGTCGGCGAGCACGACCGCGCCGAGCGCCCCTTGTGACAGCTCGTCCCACAGGAACCAGAAGCGGTCCTGGCCGGGGGTGCCGAAGAGGTACAGCGACAGACCCGCCCTGATGGTGATCCTGCCGAAGTCCATCGCCACGGTGGTGGTGGACTTCCGCTCCACTCCCCCGGTGTCGTCCACGTGACGCCCGGCCTCGGTCAGTTGCTCCTCGGTGCGCAGCGGCCGGATCTCGCTCACCGCGCCCACCATGGTGGTCTTGCCGACCCCGAAGCCCCCCGCGATGAGGATCTTCAGGGCCATGACCGGCGTCTCAGAGTGCCCGGAGTCCATTGATCACCTCTCGCAGGATGCGCTCGTCGGGTAGGTGCGCCGGCGGTACGGGATTGCTCACCCGTACGCTGCCGAGCGTCAGGAGGTCGCCGAGGAGGACGCGTACGACGCCCACCGGCAGGTCGGCGTCGGCCGCCAGTTCCGCGACCGACAGGGGCTCTTCCCGGCACAGCACGAGCAACGCTGTGTGCTCGGGCTCCAGCGTGGGGTCGTCGGCGGCACCGGGTTCGGCGAGCACCAGGGCGATGAGGTCCAGGGCGGCGACGGCCGCACCGGGCCGGGTGCGGCCGCCGGTCATGGCGTACGGGCGCACCAGGGGCCCTGCCGCGTCGTCGTACCAGTGGCCGTCCGGGCTCCGCGGGTGCGCGCCGTTCATCACCTGTGCGCCGGTCAGCCGGCGGCCGGGCCGGCGGCGCCGAGGCGCGGCGGGGTGTGCAGGTGCTCGCCCACGCGCTTGACCAGGCGCGCCATCTCGTAGGCGATCAGGCCGACGTCGGCGCCCGCGCCGGTGAACACCGCGAGGCAGGAGCCCTCGCCGGCGGCCGCCACGAAGAGGAAGCCGTGGTCGAGTTCGACCATGGTCTGCCGGACCTGGCCGGCCGCGAAGTGGCGTCCGGCGCCCTTGGCGAGGCTGTGGAAGCCCGAGGCGACGGCCGCCAGGTGCTCGGCGTCCTCCCGGGTCAGCCCGCGGGAGGAGCCCACGGCCAGGCCGTCGCCCGACAGCACCACGGCGTGGCGGACGTTGTCCACCCGGTCGGTGAGGTCGTCCAGCAGCCAGTCCAGTTCACCGGACCGGTTCGATGCGTCGATCATCCGTGCTCTCCTTCGCGGGGTGCCCGGGCCGAGGTGCGGGCGTGGTCCTGCTCGCCGTCCCCGGGCGTCGTGTCCGGACCGTCGTGGTGACCCGGCCCTCCCGGGCCGGACCGGGTGCCGCCGGGCTGCGGGGCGGGCCGCAGGGGGCGCGGGCCGGCGGGTGCGGGTTCCCCGTCGGCGGTGTCACGCGCTCCGGCGCCGCCGCCGCGGATCCAGCCGCGGCGGAACGCGGCCATCGTCGAGCGCGCCTGCTCGGCGGTCCGCTCCGGGACGTCCTGCCCCGTGTCCTGCGGCCCGGGGCCGCGTTCGGGTGCTCGGGGCTCCAGCAGCTGCGGGGCGAGGCTCGCACGGCGTACGCGGCGCGGGAGTCCGCCCTCGGCGGGAGGCGTGCCCGCAGGGGCGCCCACGGGCGCGGGAACGGGCGCCGCGCCGCGGGCCGGTGCGGGCACGGATACGGGCGCGGGCGCGGGCGCGGGCAACGGCCCGTGCTCCGGCGGACGAACGGAACGGGGCGCGGAGGGACGCGGCGGCCCGTCGCCGTCGCCGCGCGGGGAGGCCGCCACCAGGGGCGGGACCTCCGCGGACCCCTGGCGGGGTCCGTGCGGGCCGGACGCCGCGCCCCCCGTCCCTGCGCCCCGTGGGGCGCGGGCTTCGGGCGCCCTCATGTCGAGCAGGGCGGTGGGCAGCAGGACGACGGCGGTGGTGCCGCCGTACGGGGAGGAGCGCAGGGAGACCCTGACGTCGTGCCGCCGGGCGAGCCTGCTGACGACGAACAGGCCGAGCCGGTCGCTGTCGAACAGGTCGAGCGCCTGGGTCTGGGCGATGCGCCGGTTGGCCTCGGCCATGGCCTCCTTGCCCATGCCGAGCCCACGGTCCTCGATCTCCAGGGCGTAGCCGTTGCCGACCTGCTCGCCGTAGACGCGCACCTTGGTGTGGGGCGGGGAGAACTGGGTCGCGTTCTCGACGAGTTCGGCGATCAGGTGGGTGAGGTCGGCGACCGCGGAGCCGACGACCGCCGCGAGGGGGAGCCTGCGGACCTCGACGCGGGCGTAGTCCTCGACCTCCGCGACCGCGGCGCGCACCACGTTGGTGAGGGGTACGGGCTTGCTCCAGGCGCGGCCGGGAGCGGAGCCGGAGAGGATGATCAGGCCCTCGGCGTGCCGCCGCATACGGGTGGTGAGGTGGTCGAGCCTGAACAGGTCCTCCAGCTCGCCCGGGTCCTCGGTGCGCCGTTCCATGCTGTCGAGCAGCGCCAGCTGCCGGTGCACCAGAACCTGGCTCCGGCGGGCGAGGTTGACGAAGACGCCCGAGACCCCGTTGACCAGTTCGGCGCGTTCCGCGGCGGCGCGCAGCGCGGCGCGCTGCACGGTGGCCAGGGCCTCGGCGACCTGGCCGATCTCATCGGCGCCGTGCCTGCCGAGGGGCGCCTCCTTGCCGAGGTCGATCTCCTCGCCGGCGCGGAGCCGCCGCATGGCGCGCGGCAGTTTGCGGCGGGCGAGTTCGAGCGCGGTGTTGCGCAGGCCGACGAGTTCGACGACGAGACCGCGGCCGATCCGTACGGAGATGAAGAGGGAGGCGACGACGCCGAGGAGGCCGAGCAGGACGGCGATGCCCGAGGTGCTCAACAGGCCGTGCGCGAGGGGCCGGTCGGCGGGTGCTGCGGCCTTGGCGGACTTCTCCAGCCCGGACAGCACCTGTCCGGTGGCCCGGTCCCATGTGGCGAGGCTCGCGCCGTCCACGGCGGCCTTGCCCGGTCCGGCGTCGAGGACGGCGTCCTCCATGGCCTCGAGGTCCGTGTACGCGGTGGAGCGGGCCAGCCGCACCCAGGCGCTGCGGCCGGCACCGCCGAGGTCGGCCGTGGCACCCGCGAGCAGGGCGCGGCGGGCGGTGACGGCACCGCTCAGGTCGCGGTAGCGGTCCGTGGGCAGACCGCGGGTGAGCGCGGCCGCGGCGAGCAGCGCGTCCTCGCGGGACAGTTGTTCCGCGGCACGGCCGATCTCCAGGGCGGCACGCTCGCCGCGTCCCGTGGAAAGGGCGCCGCCGATCGCGAATCCGTCGGTCACGGCGTCGGTGTAGGCGCGGTACGTCTGCCGCCAGTCCGCCGCTCCCTGGGTGATGCCCGGGCGCTGCCTGCGCAGGCGCTCCAGGTCGCCGACGAAGGTCCGGACGCGCACCGCGGCGGTGCCCGGCAGACCGGTGCCGTCGGCGACCGTGTGGCCGCCGCCCAGCTGCAGCAGGGCGGCGGCACGGTCGGTGGCCGTGGCGCGTCTGCTCAGTTCGGCGGCGGCCTCGGTGGTGGGCCGGGCCAGGTAGCGGGCGGCGGCACGGCGTTCGGCCTGCAGGGTGGTCACGGTGTCGGCGACCGGCTCACGGATCGTTTCTGCAATGCGCTGGGCACGCAGCCGACCGGAGACGTCCTGGGCCGTGGTGACGGCGGCGAAGGCCCACAGCGCCATCAGGGACACGACGGGCACCATGAGGAGCGACACGATCTTCGCGCGCACGGTCCTCGGGCGCAGGCTCAGCCGGTCCGCCGCCCCGCCGCTCCGTCCGCCGTCGGTGGCGCGGGAGGACGGTTCCTCGTCCGCGGGGAGTCCCGCGTGCGCTCTGCGGCCCCGTGGCGGCGTCACAGGGCACCCTCGCCGATGCGCTGGGCGGTCGCGGAGGCGATGTGTTCCCTCGCCGTCGGGGAGAGCGCGACGAAGGCGGAGGTGAGGAAGAGGTAGGAGCCGAGGCCGACGATGAGGGGGAACAGGAACGCTGTCGCGCCGGAGCCGGTCAGCACCTCCGCCGAGGGCCGGACCCGGACGTGCACGGCGAGCATCCCGGTGTAGTGCATGCTGCTGACCGCCGCGCCCATCACCAGGGAGGCGCCGGCGACGACCACGGGCCGGTGGATGGTGAGCGCGGCCCACAGCGCGGCGGTCGCGGCGGCCCAGGCGATGGCGACCGACAGCGCCACGAGCCACGGTTCGTAGGACACCGCGCCATGAAGGCGTACGGCGGCCATGCCCAGGTAGTGCATGCTGGCCACACCGACACCCGTGGTGAGGCCGCCGATCGCGAGGGCCCGGAAGCGGCCGTGGCCGTACCCGACGGCGAAGACGCCGAGGCCGACGACGACCATGGCGACGGCGAGGCTGAGGACGGTCAGGGGGACGTTGTAGCGGATCTCGGTGCCGGTGACGCGGAAGCCGAGCATGGCGACGAAGTGCATCGTCCAGATCCCGGTGCCGAGGGCGCTCGCGGCGGTGATCAGCCAGTTGCGCCGGGAGCGGCCGGTCGCTGCCAGGGCCCGTACGGTGCAGCGCAGTCCGAGCGCCGCGCCGACGCACGCCATGGCGTACGAGAGCAGCGGGGTCAGCCAGCCGAAGGCGGCGTGGTCGATGTGTCCCATGGCCCCGGGACGCTAGTGCGGGGGTGGTCGCACGCTCGGGCCATGACGGAACCCTGCCTTATTTGACCGCGTGCTTTCCGGATGCGGCCCCCCGGCGATCGCGTGCGGCACGAACCTGTACGCGGGAAGCGTGTTTCAGCCGCTGCGTGGCCCGTACATGATGATCCCCACGCCCGCCAGGCACACCAGCGCGCCCACCACGTCGTAGCGGTCGGGCCGGTAGCCGTCCGCCACCATCCCCCAGGCGAGCGAGCCCGCGATGAACACCCCGCCGTAGGCGGCGAGGATGCGGCCGAACTCGGCGTCCGGCTGGAGGGTGGCGACGCACCCGTACAGGCCCAGGGCGATGACCCCGGCCCCGATCCACGCCCATCCGCGGTGCTCGCGCAGCCCCTGCCAGACCAGCCAGGCGCCACCGATCTCCAGCAGCGCGGCCAGCACGAAGAGGGCGACGGAACGGAACGGGATCATGCGACCATGATGCCCCGCGTCCCGTGCGCCCCGGCGCGCGCCCCGAACCGGAGGTGGACCGTCGTGCACACCGACCCCGCGCAGATCCGCGCGTTCTTCGCCGCCCGCGCCGCCGACTGGGAGACCCGCTACCCCGACGACGCCCCCGTCTACCGGGCCGGTGTCGCCGAACTGGGCCTGCGGGAGGGCCAGACGGTCCTCGACGCGGGGTGCGGCACGGCCCGGGCGATGCCCTTCCTGCGCGCGGCCGTGGGGGCGTCCGGGACGGTCCTGGGCGCCGATCTGACGCCCGAGATGCTGGCCGCGGCGGTACGGGCCGGGCGCCGGGAGCACGGCGCCCTGCTGCTGGCCGACTGCGCCCAGCTGCCGCTGCGCGACGCCACCCTGGACGCCGTCTTCGCCGCGGGGCTGATCGGGCACCTGCCGGACCCCCGGGCCTGTCTGCGGGAGCTGGCCCGGGTCACCCGGCCCGGCGGCCGGCTGGCGCTCTTCCACCCGATCGGACGGGCGGCGCTGGCCGCCCGGCAGGGCCGCGAGCTGACCCCCGACGACCTGCGCGCCGAGCCCAACCTGGGGCCGTTGCTGGAGTCCTCGGGGTGGACCCTGACCTCCTACACCGACACCGACGAGCGGTTCCTCGCGATGGCCTCGACGAAGGCGTAGGCGTTGTCGAACATGATGGTGTGACCGGCGCCGGGGACCGTCACGACGGACACCCCGGCGGCCTCCAGCTCCGCCCGGCCGCTCAGGTCACCGCTCGGCTCACCCTGCAGGAAGGTGCGCGGAACGGGCGACGAGAGCAGCAGTTCGCGCATGACCGGATCGCTCCCCGCAGCAGTGACGAGGCGGTGCGGTGCGGGGCGACGCGGTCGGCCAGGCGCATCGCGGCGACCCAGTGCGGGCCGACCCGCCATAGGACGCGGGCGAAGCCTCCGCCGTGGACGAGCTCCTCCTCGGTGAAGGCCGCGATGCCGCTGCTGCCCGCCGTCGCGCGCGGACGCGCGTCGAGGTTCGCCTCCGCCAGCACCAGGCGCGCCACCAGATCGGGCCGGCGCGCGGCGAGGACGATCGCCACGGCGCCTCCCATGCTGTGGCCGACCACCGCGGCCGGGCCCGTCGCGGCGGCGTCGAGTGCCGCGGCGAGCGCGTCCGCATGCTCCTCCAGCGTGTAGCCGAAGGCGGCGGGCCGGTCGCTGATGCCGTGGCCCGGCAGGTCGGCGAGGAGGGAACTCCGCCCGGTGAGGGCCGGATCCGCCGCTATGTGGGCGAAGTAGACGGAGAGGTCGCCCAGCCCGTGCACATAGACGAGCGCGGAGCCGGTCCCGGGTGTCCCGGTCCAGCGGATGGCTATGAGCTGCGTAAGGGCATCGCCGCTACCACCGAGGGCTGCGCCGAGCTGCGCCGGCGGCTCACGGAGCCGGACGCCGCCGACATCCCCGACGAGAACCGCTGGTTCACGTTCCTCGCCCTCCTGCGCCATCTCGATGACCCCTCCCTGCACAGCGCGGTGCTGCGTCGCCGGCTCGCCGTCCTGGTGGAACCCACGAGCTTCTTCCACGACGGCGACCGCCCGCTGCGGAGCGGAGGAGCTCGACGACCCGTTCCGGCGGGGCGTCCTGACGATCGCACGGGTCACCACGCGGGCGGAGCTCGGCCGGCTGCGCAGCACCCTGGACGCCCTGGGGTCCTGAGTACGGCCCCGGCGGGTCCGGCCGGCGCGGCGGGGACGGTAGCCTGCGGCACGTCCGACCGAGGAGAACTGCGAGGCCGCGCGTGACCCGAGAGCTGCACAACGTCCGGCTGGTACCCCGCGAGGGGGACCCGACCCCACTGACGGACGAGGAGGAACAGCGCGCGCGGACCACGCTCTTCAACGACCTCGGCCGCGCCGTCTCCGACCGCGGCTGGGTGCGCTTCCCCGCCTACTCGCCCGAGGAGCGGCGGCGGCTGGTCGACGTCGCCGGCCGGCTGAGCGCCTACTGGGGCGTCGAGGTCGGCGTGGCGGCCGAGGACCCCTGCTCCATGCGGCTCTTCCTCCCCGGGTACGGTCCGCGGGAGGCCGCGGTCACCCCGGCCGTGGAAGGCCGCTTGTGACGGCCCGGGCCCGGTAGGGCGGCGGACGCCTCACGCTTCGGGGAGGCCGAGCAGCGACCGGGCGACCGCCCGCGGCGGTACGCCACGCTCCTGGGCGAGCACCGCGACGGCACGCCGTGCGAGTTCACCGATCCCGAACATCAGCGCCTCCGGCGCGACACGCGCCGCAGCGGCCTCGAGCGCCTCCTCGTCCCCCTCGACGGAGGCCGCGACATGGGCGGCGGCCGCCTCGAAGAGGTTGCGCTCGCGTGATGCCCGGCGTGAGGGCTCCGCCCCGGGCGTCGGCGGGGGCTTCGCGGGCCTCCCCGGCGTCCGCGCCGCGGTGAACCTCCGGAGCCAGGTGGCCATCCGCATCACCCCTCTCACCCAGGGGCGTTCCCGCCCGCGGGCAGCCGGAACCCCGGAAGGCCCGGGTCGCCGCTCTCCGCGGTGAGCACGAGAGGGGGGCCGTGCGCGCCGGGCTCCCAGCCGGCGGCCAGCGCGTGCTCGACGAGCAGGCGGACGTCGCGAGGAGTCGGGTGGGCGGTATCTGTGACGCAGTATCCCCACGGACCGGGCTCCGAGGCCGACACCAGATCGGCGGCGAGGGCACGGCCGCCGGGAGCCGCCCCGTCCGTGACGCGGACGAAGACGACGCGGCGGCAGGTGCCGTCGGGCTGATCGGCGTGCCCGATGCGCGCGGTCCAGAGGAACTCGCGCCCGTCGAAGCGGAGGCGACGGCGCCGTTTCCTCACGGGCGGCCGCCCTGGTGGGCAAGGGAGTTGGCCATGGCGTCAGCGTAGGGGCCGGCGATCCGGCCACCGAACGGTTTTCCACAGGGCGCGCCCCGGTCTCGACGCGGGTGTTACCGGGTGGTTAGGGTGCGCCCACCACTGAGAACCCACTGGAGAGGGGATGCCCGTGTCCGCGACGGACGACGACGCGCTGTTCGTGCTCACCGCGGCGATGCTGACGCCCGCGCAGTTCCCGGGCGTCCTGGCCGACGACTATCCGGCCGCGTGCGCCGAGCTCGGGCTGGAACCGGCGGACGACGGCTACGGCCTCGTCTTCGGCCAGGACGGGACGGGCGCCCGGTGGACGGTCGCGATCAGCGACACGGCGCTGGTCGCGTGCGCCCTCGCCGCGTGGGACTGCGGGCTGGAGTACGACCTCTCCCCCGACGAGCGCTCGGTCGTCGCCGCGCTGCCCGGCTGGCCGCTGCCGGTCGCGGTGGCCGCGCCCGGCGTGCCCGCTCCGCACGATCCGCCCGAGGCCGAGGACGGCCCGCCGCTCTCACCGCCCGACACCGGGACGTGGGGGCCGGCACAGCGACGCCTGGGGGCCGACGAGATAGCCCTCCAGTGGCGGATCTGGCGGGAACAGCTCGACGCCGGGGACGAGCCCGACACCCCGGACGGCGCCGACAGCTCCAGCAGCTCGGACACATCCGCCGCGACCGTCACAAACTCCGCGCCCGACGGCACGGAGAGGGAGCCCACGGAGAACGAGTCGGGTGAAGGAACAGGGGCCACGGCTGCCACGGCTCCCGCCGCCGACGGCCTCCACCCCGGGGTGCGGCGCGCGCTGGAGGCCGCCCAGGAGTATCTCCGCACGCCCCCGCCGCCCGGCCGCATACGCTCGACCGCGGCGGGCGAGGGCGTACGCACCCTGCGTGTGGACGGCGAGGGCTGGAGCCTGGTGGCCCGCACCGACGACATCGCCTTCGTGCTGCTCGACGAGGAGCCCGGCGAGGTGCTGCCGGTCGGCCGGGGGCCGGAACTCCCCAGCCTGCTGGAGGGCCTGGAGAAGCTGGCCGTACGGCCCGCCTGAGCGCCGCTCCCGGTCGCGGCTCAGGCGTCCGGGCCGTCCGCGCGGACCTTCCCGTCGACCTTGCGCGCGGCGATCAGGACCGGGTCCCACACCGGTGAGAACGGCGGGGCGTAGCCCAGGTCGAGCCCGGTCATCTGCTCGGCGGTCATGCCCGCGGTGAGCGCCACCGCGCCGATGTCCACGCGCTTGGCCGCGCCCTCGCGGCCGACGATCTGCAGTCCGAGGAGCCGTCCGGTGTGCCGCTCCGCGATGGCCTTGACCGTCATCGGCGCGGCGCCGGGGTAGTAGCCGGCCCTGCTGGTGGACTCGATGACCGCGGTGACGTACTGCAGCCCGGCGGCACGGGCCTGGGACTCCTTCAGTCCCGTACGGGCGATCTCCAGGGAGCAGACCTTGCTGACGGCCGTGCCCACCACGCCCGGGAAGGTGGCGTAGCCGCCGCCGATATTGGTGCCGATGACCCGGCCCTGCTTGTTGGCGTGGGTGCCCAGCGCGATGTGCTGCATCCCGCCGGAGACCAGGTTGAGGACCTCCACGCAGTCCCCGCCCGCCCAGACCGCCTCCTCCCCGCGCACACGCATCGCGCGGTCGGTGAGCAGCCCGCCGTGCGCACCCAGCGGCAGCCCCGCGTCGCGGGCGAGGCCGGTGTTGGGGGCGACGCCGAGCCCGAGCACGACCACGTCCGCCGGGTACTCGCCCTGGTCGGTGGCCACCGCGCGGACCCGGCCGTCCGCCCCGGTGAGCACCTCGCGCACCGGGGCTCCGGTGACGACGGTGATGCCGAGGCCCTCCATGGCCTCCCGCACGAGCCGGCCCATGTCCGGGTCGAGGGTCGCCATGGGCTGCTCGGAGCCTTCGACGAGGGTGACCCGGAGACCGCGCCGCAGCATGGCCTCGGCCATCTCCACGCCGATGTAGCCGCCGCCGACCACGACGGCGGTACTGACGGGCCTGTTGTCGAGGGCGTCCAGGATGTCCTCGCCGTCGTCGAGGATCTGCACGCCGTGCACGCCCCCGGCGTCGATCCCGGGGATCGGGGGGCGCTTGGGCACGGCGCCGGTGGCGATGACGAGCTGGTCGTACTCCGTCCATCCCTCCGCCCCGAAGACGTCCCGGGTGCGCACCCGGCCGCGGTCCCGGTCGATCTCGACGACCTCGGTGCCGAGCCGCACGTCGATGTCGTGGGCCCGGTGCTTCTCGGGCGTGCGGGCGATCAGCTTGTCGGGGCCGGTGGCGTCCCCGGCGATCCAGTACGGGATGCCGCAGGCGGAGTAGGAGGTGCGGCGCCCGCGTTCGAAGGCGACGACCTCCAGTTGGTCGGGCCCCTTCCTCCTGCGCGCCTGCGACGCCGCCGACATGCCCGCGGCGTCCCCGCCGATGACCACAAGCCGTTGCCTCATGCCCCGCAGCGTATGTGCCGCCCCGGTGTCCCGCGCGATCACCCCGTTGCCGCAGACTGGGCGCCATGGACCTGCAGATCACCGCGACCTCCCCGGACCATCCCGCGACCCTCCTCGACCTGCCGTGGAACGTGCCGCTGGAGGAGTGGCCGGAGGAGTACCTGGTGGCGCTGCCGCGCGGCATCTCGCGGCACGTCGTCCGGTTCGCCCTGGCCGGCGACGAGGTGGTGGCGGTCAAGGAGGTCGGCGAGTGGGCGGCCGTCCGCGAGTACGGGCTGCTGCGCGACCTGGACCGCATGGGCATACCCGCGGTCGACGCCCTCGCCGTCGTCACCGGCCGCGCCGACGACCGCGGCGAACCGCTGGAGCCGGTGCTGATCACCCGCCACCTGGGCGGCTCGCAGCCGTACCGCTCGATGTTCGAGACGACGATGCGCCCGGGCACGGTCAACCGGCTGCTGGACGCGCTCGCCGTGCTGCTGGTCCGGCTGCACCTGGCGGGCTTCGCCTGGGGCGACTGCTCGCTGTCGAACACCCTCTTCCGGCGTGACGCGGGCGCCTACGCCGCCTACCTGGTGGACGCCGAGACCGGGCAGATCCAGCCCAGCCTCTCGCGCGGCCAGCGGGAGTACGACATCGAGGTGGCCCGGGTGAACATCGCCGGCGAGCTGATGGACCTGGAGGCGGGCGGCTCGCTGCACCCGTCCGTGGACCCGGTCACCTTCGGGCAGGCCATCGCCGACCGCTACGACGAGCTGTGGCACGAGCTCACCCGCGAGTCGGTGTACCCGGTGGCCAAGCGGCACTACATCGACCGGCGCATCCGGCGGCTGAACGACCTCGGCTTCGACGTCGCGGAGATGCAGATCCAGCGGTCGCCCGACGGTGACGACGTCACGTTCCTGCCCAAGGTCGTGGACGCCGGCCACCACCAGCGGCAGCTGCTCCGCCTCACCGGCCTGGACGCCGAGGAGAACCAGGCCCGCAGCCTCCTCAACGACCTCGAGACGTGGATGGCCGGCCAGGAGGACTACGCCCCCGGCGACCCGCTGGGCGCCCGCCCCGAAGTGCTGGCCCACCGCTGGGTCCGCGACGTCTTCCGGCCGACGGTCCGCGCCGTGCCGCGCGAGCTGCGGGGCTCCCTGGACACCGCGCAGATCTACCACGAGCTGCTCGAGCACCGCTGGTTGATGTCCGAGCGGGCGCAGCGTGACGTGGGTCTCGACGCGGCGGTCGAGGACTACGTCCGGAACGTGCTCCTCCCGTCGCCGCAGGGTCCCGCCGTTCCGCTGCCGCCCGACTAGGCCTTGTCGTCGAAGCAGCTCCCCCGACCTCCTGCCGAAGGCTGGGAGGGACTTCGACGACACGGCCCGGCGCCGGGCCCTAGCTAGTCTCGACGGGTGACCGACCCGACTTCGCTGAGGGGCGTCTTCGACGAGGACGCCGAGCTGTACGACCGGGTCCGCCCGGGGTATCCCGGCGTGCTCTTCGACGATCTGGCCGCGGTGGCGGGGCTCGGCCCCGGCGCGCGCGTGCTGGAGATCGGCTGCGGGACCGGACAGGCCACCGTGCCGCTCGCGGAGCGCGGCTTCCGCGTCACAGCCGTCGAGCTGGGCCCGTCGATGGCGGCGGTCGCCCGGCGCAGGCTGGCCGGGTTCCCGGGCGTCGAGGTGGTCGTCTCCGCCTTCGAGGACTGGCCGCTCCCGGAGGAGCCGTTCGACGCGGTCGTCTCGGCCACGGCGTTCCACTGGATCGACCCCGCCGTGGCGGTCGTCAAGTGCGCCGACGCGCTGCGGCCCGGCGGGGTGCTGGCCGTCATCGCCACCCATCACGTGGACGGCGGCACCCGGGCCTTCTTCGCGGACGTGCAGGAGTGCTACGAGCGCTTCGACCCGGCGACGCCCCCGGGGCTGCGGCCGCGCGCGGCGGCCCTGGTCCCCACCGACAGCGAGGAGACGGACCGCTGCGGGCGCTTCGGGCCGGCCGTCTTCCACCGCTACGAGCGCGAACTGCCGTACACCACGGCCGAGTACCTCGACCTGCTGCTCAGCTACTCCAACCACCGCGCCCTTCCCGCGACGCGGCGGGAGGGCCTGCTCGCCTGCATCCGGGCGCTGGCCGACGGCCGCTACGGCGGCCGCGTCGTCAAGCGGTACCTGACGGAACTGCGCATCACACGGCGACTGTGACGGTGACGGACCCGGCGGGCACGCCGATCACGCCCGTGTGCCCCCGGGGCCGCGCGTCGCGGAGATCGTCAGGCGGACGTAGTCCACGACGGGCTCCGGCAGGCGCGCGGCCACGGCGCGGACGAAGGCCTCGTGCTCCGCGCCGGGGAGGCGTTCCAGCTGTCCGCCGAGGACGACGACGGCCAGGTACGCGAGCAGTTGCGCGCCCGGTTCGAGACGGGCGGGGTCGGGGACGAGGGCGACCTGGACGTCGGTGAAACCGGCGTCCCGCAGGCGGCGTTCGGTCTCCTCGACGCCCGCGAAGTTCCAGACGGCGGGCTGCGGGCCGAGGACGTCGTCGACGGCGGCCGACACGCCGGCGATGTTGCCGAGTCCGCCGCATTCGGCGACGAGGCGTCCGCCGGGGCGCAGGACTCGTGCGACACCGCGGAAGAGCGCGGCGTGGTCGGGGATCCAGTGGAAGGTGGCGACGCTGGTGACGGCGTCCACCGTGCCGGTGACGGGGAGCGGGCCGGTGATGTCGGCGTGCACGACCTCGACGCGGTCCAGGCGTCCGGCGAGGCGCCGTCGGAGCTGCTCCAGCATGCGCAGCGAGCCGTCGAGGGCGACGACGCGGCCGTGCGGGAGCAGGTCGAGCAGCGCCTCCGTGTCGCGTCCGGTGCCGCAGCCGAGGTCGAGCACCCGCTCGTCGCCGCGCGGCGCGAGGCGGTCCAGGGTCCCGCGGCCCCACTGCACGTGGGGCAGCGGCAGGCTGTCGTACGTGGTGGCGTCCCATTCCCGCGTCATGACCTCCACGCTAGCCAGCGGAGTCCACCAAGTGATACCCATGTCTCACATAGTGACCAGCGAGAGATGCATCGGCGGCAGCGGAGGAGCGCACATGACGGCGGTCGCGGTACGGCCGGTGGGATGGGTGACCGGCGGCCGCGTGCCGGTCGAGGACGACGACTGGGGCGGCGTCGAGGCGGTGATCCGGCTGGACGGGGAGCAGTTCGGCCCGGAGGCGCTGTACGGCCTGGACACCTTCTCCCACCTGGAGGTCGTCTTCCACTTCGACCGGGTCCCCGAGGAGCGGGTGGAGACCGGCGCACGCCATCCGCGCGGGAACACCGGGTGGCCACTGATCGGCATCTTCGCCCAGCGCGGCAAGAACCGGCCCAACCGCCTGGGTGTGTCGCGTTGCAAGATCTTGCACGTCGACGGGCTGGATGTCCACGTCGCGGGGCTGGACGCCGTGGACGGGACGCCGGTGCTCGACCTCAAGCCGTGGATGGCCGAGTTCGGACCGCTGGACACCGCGTTCCAGCCCGCCTGGGCCACCGAGCTGATGCGCGACTACTACTGAGCGACCCCACTGCGGGACCTCTTTACCGCCCTGTCATGTCCCAGTAACCTCATGAAGATTCTTGCAGCAACTTGCAGGAAACTCACGGCTGTTCCCTTCGTGGCGCGCGGGAGGGCCTGCCTCACCCGCACCGGCCGCCGCCCCCGGCGGCCCTCGCCCGGGGAGCCCCCGCATGACCCGACACGCGCGCCCTGGAAGCCATCGCGCGCTGCACACCGTGCTGTTGCTCGTCGGCGGCCTGCTGCTCGGCTTGCTGCCGACGGGTCTGTCCTTCGCCGCCACCTCGGCGACGGTCTACTACCGTCCCGCCTCCGCGTGGACCACCGTCAACCTGCACTACGCGCCCACCGGCGGCGCCTGGACCACCGTGCCGGGCGTCGTCATGCAACCGGCCTGCACCGGCTGGTACTCCAGGACCGTCGACCTGGGCGGCGCCACCGGCCTCTCCGCCACCTTCACCAACGGCAGCGGAGCCTGGGACAACAACGGCGGCGGCAACTACCGGCTCGGCACGCCGAGCCCACCGGCAACACCTGCGTCAACTGGGGCGTCCCCACGGGCGGGAGGAGCGCCGAGGGCTACACCCTCTACAACTGTCAGTGGCCGAGCCCGACCTCCGGCATGTTCCCCTCCAGGTACTACCACCAGTGCTGGATCGGCAACTGGGAGGGCGAGGACTCCCGCTCCTGCTGGCTCCACGAGGACCTGGCGGACCTCAACACCGAGAACGCGCAGGTGCAGAACTACCTGATCGGCGCCTACGACAAGTACATCGACATGGGCGTGGACGGCTTCCGCATCGACACCGCCGTGCACAGCCCCCGCGTCACCTGGAACCGCCGTTTCCTCCCCGCCATATACGACGAGGTGACGGCGAAGTTCGGCGCGGACAAGGCGAGGGACTTCTTCGTCTTCGGCGAGGTCGCCGCCTTCGTCAACGACAAGTGGAACCGCGGCTCGGTCAACCACTCCGCGCAGTTCTACACGTGGAAGGAGCGCAGGACCTACAGCGACGACGACACCACCGCCGCGCTGGAGCAGTACACCTACGAGGAGCAGCTGGGCACGGGCGGCCAGCCGACGTCCACGAACGCCCTCCTGGACGGCAACGGCTACCACACCCCGGACCGCAGCCGGTTCTCCGGGATGAACGTCATCGACATGCGGATGCACATGAACTTCGGCTCCGCGTCGAACGCCTTCAACAACGGCAAGGACTCCGACGACAGCACCAATGACGCGACCTACAACGTCGTCTACGTCGACAGCCACGACTACGGCCCCAACAAGTCGTCCTTCCGCTACGCCGAGGGCACCGACGCGTGGGCCGAGAACATGTCGCTGATGTGGACCTTCCGCGGCATCCCGACGCTCTACTACGGATCGGAGATCGAGTTCCAGAAGGGCAAACAGATCGACTGCGGCCCCACCTGCCCCCTGGCGTCCACGGGCCGCGCCTACTACGGGGCGCACCTGGAGGGCGACGTCACCGCGTCCGGCTTCGGCACGGTGAGCTCCGCGTCCGGGCAGGTGGCCACCACGCTCTCGCAGCCGCTGGTCAGGCACGTGCAGCGGCTGAACCAGATCCGGCGGGCGGTGCCGGCACTGCAGACGGGCCAGTACTCCACCGCCGGGGTCAGCGGCGAGATGGCCTTCAAGCGCCGCTACACCGACGCGGCCGGAGGGGTGGACAGCTTCGCCCTGGTCACCGTGAGCGGCGGCGCCACGTTCACCGGGATCCCCAACGGCACGTACAAGGACGCGGTGACCGGCGCGCTGAGGACCGTGAGCGGCGGGAGCCTGTCGGTCGACGCGCCCGGCAAGGGCAACCTGCGCGTGTACGTCCTCGACCTGGGCGGGGCCAACGCCGCACCGGGCAAGGTCGGCTCGGACGGGCCGTACCTGAGGTAGCGCACCGTACCCGCGCACCGTACCCGCGCCGCGGGCGGTACCCGCGGCAGCGGGCCGGCCGAGGTGGGGAGGGCATCCGGGTGAGGTCCCCGGGCCGCCCGGCGTGTCCTCTCCACGCGATCCGGTCATATGAGCTGATGTTCATCTCATGGGTTCACACCGTGCGGCCAAGCACGCGCGCCGCCGCGCGGCCGGACGTCCGCGGCGTGCGGCACGTGTCTGGGCGACCGCCGCGGGGACGGCCGGTGTCGTCGCCGTGGCCGCCCTCGGGGTGCACAGCGCGATCATCCACACCGACCCTCCCTCGGTCCACGCCCGCCCGGCGCCGAGCCCGCAGCTCATGCCCTTCCCCGACCTGGCCGCCCGGGCCAGGCTGCAACGCGTCCCGCTCTACCCGGCCCACGAGCCCGCCATCGTCCCGCGCAAGAGCTGGGGGGCCGACGAGTCGCTGCGCACCGAGCCCCCGCACTACAGCACCACGGTCAAGGCGGTGTTCCTGCACCACACCGACAGCGGCAACGACTACAAGTGCGCGGACGTACCCCGGATCATCCGCGACATCTACTCCGGCCACATCCAGAGCCGCCACTGGGACGACGTCGCCTACAACTTCTTCGTCGACAAGTGCGGCACGATCTACGAGGGGCGCGCCGGCGGCTCCGACCGCCCCGTCACGGGGGCCCACTCGATCGGCTTCAACAAGGACACCATGGGCATCGCCGCGATCGGCACCTACGACGCCAAGGGCAGCGTGCCGCAGGCGATGACCGAGGCGATCGCCCGGATCGCCGCCTGGAAGCTCGGGCTGTCCGACATCGATCCCCGGGGCGAGGTCACCCTGGTGTCCAGCAGCAGCAAGAGCCGCTTCAAGAAGGGCAAGCAGGCGGTCTTCCACGTCATCGCGGGCCACCGCGACGCCTACATGACCGACTGTCCCGGCAAGGAGCTGTACGCCAAGCTCCCGGAGATCCGCACCGAGGCCGCCCGGCTGCAGGGCCGCCCCCCGCTGCGCGCCGCGAAGGGCAAGGGCTGACGCTCCGCCCGCGTCAGCGGGGCGCCAGGGCCAGCAGGGCGACGTCGTCGCCCACCGCGCCCGCGTACCGGTGCAGGTCCTCCCAGACCGCGTCGACGACCGCCTCCGGGGAGAGGCCGGCGCCCTCCGCCAGCCGGGCGGCGAGGCGTTCGGCGAGCGGGTAGAAGGTGCCCGAGGCGTCGCGCGCCTCGGTGACGCCGTCGGTGTACGCGAGGATCACGTCCCCCGGCTGCAGGGTCACCACCGACGTCGGGGCCGGTGCCTGTCCTGGCGGTCCGGCCCCGAGCGGGGGACCGGGATCGCACTCCAGCTCCCGCACCTCGCGGCCGCGCAGCAGCAGTGCGGGCGGATGCCCCTGGCAGACCACCCGTACCCATGACCCGTCGTCGGGGAACTCCAGCAGCAGGGCGGTGGCGAACAACTCGCGGTTCCCGGCGGCGTCCAGGGAGAGCCGCCGTTCCAGGCGCCCCGCCACACCGCGCAGCTCCCGCTGGTCGAGCACGGCCTCGCGGAAGGCGCCGAGCAGCCCCGCGACCGTGCCGACCGCGGCGAGGCCGTGCCCTTGGACGTCGGCGACCAGCGCCCGTACACCGTAGGGCCCGGTCCGCACGTCGTACAGGTCGCCGCCCACCAGGGTGCCGCGCTGCGCGGCCCGGTACAGGGCGGCGCAGCGCACCTCCCCCACGGTGCCGGGCACCGGGGCGAGGACGGCGAGCTGCGCCGCCTCGGCCACCGACCGGGCCAGCACCAGGCGGCCCCGGAACCGCTGCTGCACCGCGGCGATGACCACGCTGAGGGCGCCGATGAGAACGACGGCACCCAGTTCGGCGCCGACGATCGTCCCCGAGCCCACCACGGGGAGTTCCATGACGACCACGACGGCCGCGGCCAGGACCGCGGTGCCCGCCACCCCGTAGGTGAGCGCGGCGAGCGGGGCCACCGCCGCGTAGTAGGCGCCGAGCTCGACGTCGCCGGGGGTGACCCCCTGGGCCAGGATCAGCGCGCCGAGCAGGGCGACCGGGAGCACGCGCAGCCAGCGTGGCGGTGCGCCGATCCGCAGTGTGCCGTCCTCGGCCGGAGCCGTGTCCATGCAGGCACGGTAACCGCGGGCGGCGCGGGCCGCGCGTCTCAGCCGGTGGGCACGGCCGCCGCCGCGACGAGCTCCGGATGGTGCTTGCGGGCGACCTCGGGGTGGGCGCGGAGCCAGCCCTTGAGCTCGTTGCGGCCGTACTCGGAGAAGAGCGGGTTGGCCGGGTCCCGGGTGGCGCCGGGCGCGCGGTGGGCGTGCTCGAACGGCAGCGGGGCCACGCGCGCGTCGAGGCGGGGGTTGTAGAAGAAGGGCACGGAGTAGCGCTCGCGGGCGCCGGCCGGGCTGACCACGCGGTGGTTGGTGGCCTTGAGGTAGCCGTCGGTGGCGACCTCGAGCAGCTCGCCCAGGTTGACGACGAAGGCGCCGGGCAGCGGCGGCACGTCGTGGAAGCGGCCGTCGGAGCGTTCCACCTGCAGGCCGCCGACCTCGTCCTGGAGCAGCAGGGTGAGGAAGCCGTAGTCCTTGTGCGCGCCGACGCCCTGGTCGCCGCCGGTGGGGGCGGTGCCGGGGTAGCGCACCAGCTTCAGGTGCAGGTGCGGCTCGTCGGCGAAGGCCTCGTCGTAGAAGTCCTCGGGGGCGCCGATGGCGGCGAGCAGTTCGTGCAGCAGCCGGTGGGCGACGCGGCTGAGCCGGTCGATCCAGGCCAGGGAGAGTTCGCGGAGCTCGGGCAGGTCGGCGGGCCACTGGTTGGGGCCCTCCAGCCACCAGTACGGGGGCTCGCCGGCGGCCGGGACGTGCTGCGGGCGCTCGGCGCCGATGTCGAGCTGGTCGCGCCAGTCCTGGCTGCCGCCGGTGCGCTCGTCGCCGGTGCGGGTGTAGCCGCGGAAGTGCGGGGAGTTCAGGTTGCCGATGGCGAGCCGGTCGGCCTCGGGCAGGGTGAAGAACGCGCGGATCGCCCGCATCAGGGCGGCGGTCTCCTCGGCGGTCACGCCGTGGCCGGTGAGCTGGAAGAAGCCGACCTCGTGGGCGGCGGAGTGCAGTTCGCGGTGGAGCCGGGCGCGCGCCTGGGGGCCGCGGTCCGCGGCGGAGAGGTCGATCACGGGAAGCTGGAGCGTCATGGTGTGGTGTCCGCAGGGTGAGGACCCGGCACGCCGGCGATGACCGGGCGCTGCGCGACGGGCCCTGGTGGGGCGGCGTCGCGGGGCCGAGTGGGAGGAAAGGGGCGGGGTGGGGTCAGCCGCTGCGGCGACAGGACATGCTCGTGACGCGGACGAAGTCCACATGACGGCGGCGCACGAGCAAGAGCATGGGCCAAGGGTACTGCGCAGCGTCGTCCCGGGCGGTGACGCATGTCACGCGGCCCCATGAGCCGGGCGGTACGGGCGTGGGACGACCCCATGGTCGCGCCGGGTGCGGGCGGCCACGATGTGGCGGCAGCCATCCCCGACGTGCAAATGGAGGCTCCCCATGCGCCCCTGGAGAGGCGTCCCCCTGCTCGCCGCCGCCGTGTTCGCGCTCGGCGCCGCCGCGGTCCCCGCCGGTGCGGAGGCGGCCGCGGGTACGGCAGGGCACTGCGCCCGGCTGGCCCGGGTCACCGTGCCCGGCGCCGAGCACCAGCAGAAGGCCTGCCTGCCCGACATGACGACCACCGCGCTGGCGGGCACCGCGTACACCGACACCGCCGACCAGGCGGGCCTGGCGGCGGCCGGCACCACCCGCCCGTCCGGCGTGCCGGGCGTACAAGTCGACGGCTACTTCCCCGACACCTCGGGCTTCAACACCACGCACGGCTGGCAGCACGACGCCCAGTTCGTGCTGCGGCTGCCGGACCGCTGGAACGGCGGCCTGATCGTCACCGGCGCGCCCGGCACCCGCAAGCAGTACTCGCTCGACGTCCTGATCTCCGACTGGGCGATCGCCCAGGGCTACGCCTTCGCCTCCACCGACAAGGGCAACAGCGGGCCGGACTTCTACACCGACGGCCGCCGCCCGGGTGACGCGATGGCCGAGTGGAACCGGCGCACGACCCAGCTCACGGTGGCCGCGAAGGCGGCGGTGGCCTCCCGCTACGGCCGCGCGCCGCACCGTACGTACATGACCGGCATCTCCAACGGGGGCTACCTCACCCGCTGGCAGCTGGAGCACCACCCGGCGCTCTACGACGGCGGCGTGGACTGGGAGGGCACGCTCTGGACGGCCGACGGCCCCAACCTGCTGACGTCGCTCCCGGTCACGGTGGCCCGCGCCCAGGGCCGGGCCACCGACGCAGACCTGCTGGCGGCCGGGTTCGCGCCCGGCTCGCAGTTCCTGTGGGCCTACCACCAGCAGGCCTACTGGGGCCTGACCCAGAAGGTGTACCGCGCCGAGTTCGACCCCTCCTACGACCCCGCCTGCCCGGGCGCGAGCGCGGGTGCGACCGTGCCGGAGATCCTGGCGCCCTGCGCCTCGGACGCCGACTACGACTACGCGGCGCGCCCGGCCGCCGTGCACCGGGCCGTCGGCCGGGTGGCGCTCACCGGGCGCATCGGCAAGCCGATGATCACCCTGCACGGCACCCTGGACACGCTGCTGCCGATCGCGACCGACTCGGACGTCTACGCGCGCATGATCGACTCCGCGGGCCGGGGCGCGCTGCACCGCTACTACACGATCGAGGGCGGCAACCACGTCGACGGCCTGTACGACACGTATCCGGACCGGCTGCGCCCGATCCTGCCCTGCTACCGGGCCGCGTTCGACGCGCTGACGTCGTGGGTGGAGCGGGGCAGGACACCGCCCGCGGACCGCACGGTGCCCCGGCCGGCGAGCGGGGACGTGGTCAACTCCTGCGCGCTGTCCTGAGGTCAGACCCGCTCGAGCGGACGGTGCGGCCCCTCGGGGAGCTCGACGGAGATCGGGTCGCCGGGCCGCACCTCTCCGCCGTGCAGCACCACGCCCATGATCCCGCCCTTGCGGACGACGGCGCCATGCTCGTCCCGGCCGACGACCTGCTTGAGCAGGCCCTGCCGGAAGCCGTCGATCTGCAGGCAGGGGTTGCGCAGACCGGTCACCTCGACGACGGCCTCCGCGCCGAGCCGCAGCCGCGTCCCGACGGGCAGGCCCAGCAGGTCGAGGCCACGCGTGGTGACGTTCTCGCCGAGCTCGCCCGGGGCGACCTCGAAGCCGGCCGTGAGCAGCTCGTCGTGGAGCTCGCCGTGGATGAGGTGGACCTGGCGCAGATTGGGCTGTGTCGGGTCCTGGGCCACCCGCGACCGGTGCTGCACCGTCACCCCGAGGTGGGCGTCGCCCTCCACGCCGAGCCCGGTCAGCAGCCGGATCCTGTCATGGGTGGGCTTGCTGAAGTGGTGTCCCTCGTCGCGGCTGACGGCGGTGACGGTCGCGGTCATGCTCACCCTGCTCCCCCTCGGTCGGTCGGTCGATCGCGCGATCATTCTAACGAAGGCATTCATTGAACTTTCAATGATGGCCGCGTAACCTGGGGCCATGCCTGTTCGCCGTCTGAACCACGCCGTGCTCTACATCCGTGACGTCACGCGGTCCGTCGAGTTCTACACCGCCGTCTTCGGCTTCGAGGTCGACGTGGAGATCCCCGGCCGCGCCGCCTTCCTCAGCGCCGAGGACACGCTCAACGACCACGACCTCGGGCTCTTCGCCATCGGCCCGGACGCGCCCGGCCCCGAGCAGGGCCGCGTCGGGCTGTACCACCTGGCCTGGGAGGTCGGCACGCTCCGCGAACTGGCCGACACCGCGCGACTGCTCACCGAGCGGGGCGCCCTGGTCGGCTCCAGCGACCACCTCGTGTCGAAGTCGCTGTACGCCAAGGACCCCGACGGGAACGAGTTCGAGGTCATGTGGCGCGTCCCCCGTGAGGACTGGCCCACGCAGCAGGAACCCAGCGGCCCGCGCCCGCTCGACCTGGAGGCGGCGCTGGACCGCTGGGGCCCCGACCTCAGGACCGGCGCCGCCGCGGGCTCCGTCACCTGAGGCGCGACCGCGCCCCGCGCCCCGTCACCTGCCGATCTGGCGCCTGCCGCTCCGGCGCAGCCTGCGCCGCTGGGAGGGGTCCAGGGCGAGGTAGGCGGCCACGGGGACGCCCACGATGACCAGCAGGGCCAGCCAGGTCGGCAGGACCCACAGCAGGATCAGGCCGACAGCCACGCCGCCGACGGCGACCTTCGCGCGATTGGACATCTTCCCGCCTCCGTCTGCGGCGCGTGCCGCACTCACTGGGGTAAACGCGGCATCACGCGCCGCGGTTCCCCCGTACGGCGCGCCCTGCCCGGCACCGGGCAGGGCGCGACCGCCGGGGCGTCACTCGTGGTGGCGTTCGGTCAGTTCCCTCGGTTCCTGCGGGGCCGCGTCCGGCGCCGTCGTCCGCTCGGGGGCGGTCTCCGGCCGGTCGGCGGCGACCGGCCGCTCGCGGTCGCGGACCGCCTCGGCGCGCACGATCGCGCCCAGGGCTGCGTAGATGTCCACGGGCATGGTGGGGCTCCTCCTGCGGTTGTCGTCCTGCTGACGGGCATGGCTGCGGGCCGCCGCGCGGGCGGCGACGGCCGGGCGCCGTCAGCAGCGCAGGACGAGGTGCAGGTGGTCGGGTCTGCCCGCGGGGGCGACGTGCCGGGCGGGACCGCGGAGCGCGGCGCCCACGGGATCCGGGGGGCAGGTGTCGTGGACGATGTCGGCGGCGTGCCCCTGGACGGTCCCGGCACGCTGCTGGGGGCCCGCCTGCGGGACGGTGCGCCGCCCGACGCTCGCCGGGGGGTGGTGCATCTGCTTGCCGGGTTCGTCCGTGGCGGCGGCGACGGCCGCCGTCCGCTCCGGCGGCTGCAGTGCCGCGGCCCCCGGCGCGCACAACGCGTGGAGCAGACACACCAGTGCCGCGAAAAGCCCGACCGCGGCCCCTGCGGGCCCTGCGGGGGGCCGACGGGGAGGTCCCGCTGCGGGCCCTGCGGGGGCTCGACGGGGAGGTCCCGCTGCGGCATGCGGCATGCGCTGCTCCTCCGGATGCGTACCCCCCACTCTTAACCGGGCGGGCACCCGGACCCCGTAGCTCACTAGGCCGATCGACGCACGCGTTCACCCGGCCGGCGCAATCCGCGCTCCGCGCGGCCCGGGTGTTGTGTGCGGGTGCGTTGCGCCTGCGGGCGGCTGCGCCGGGCTGCCCGGTGGTTGTGTGCCGGTCGTTCGCGCCTGCGGCGGGCGTCCACCCGCCCGCCCTCCCGATTGCCCGGCACGGTCAGTGACCGCCTCGCTGCGTACGTGTGGGGTAGGTGCCGCGCCGGGGTACGCCCCCAGCCTTCGGCCGGGGGGACCCCCACCTCGGCGCTCGCGGCGCTGCCCTACGTAATTGGGCGCCGCGTACCCCACTCGTCGCCTGCGGGGGCACCCCGCCACACCCCCTCCTGCCGGTTGGGGCGACTAACGGCCGGTGGGGGGTCGGAGAGCGGTCCAGGGTTGCCGAAGGTGCCTTACTCGCCGCCACCGGCCGTCATGCGCCCCCACAACGGGAGGGGGTGTGGCGGGGTGCGCCCATGGGGTCTCCCCGGCCGAAGGCTGGGGGAGGGCGGGCGGTGGGGAAACCCCCAACCGCAACCACGCACCGCGCGTACGGGGCGACACGGGGCACCCCGGACGACTTGGCGGCGTATCAAACCGGTACGATCAGGCCCGGCGCGCCGCCCGGAACCTCGCGGACGTGCCCCCGCCCCCCGTGTGCCCGACCGGGACGGGGCGGCGGCCGGGTCGCCGCCGGAATCCGCCACAGCGGGCCCCGGGGCGCTCGGCACCCCAACGGCTCAGGCACCCCGGTAGCGGGTGAAGGCGGGGAACGCCGCCGCCAGGCCGAGCATGACGACCACGACGAGCACACCGCCCGCGGTGACCGCGGTACGCGTCCCGAACGCGGAGCCGCCCGTGCCGTGCAGGAGGTCGGCCACCCGGGGACCGCCCGCGACGACGACCGTGAACACGCCTTGCATGCGGCCGCGCATGTCGTCCGTCGCGACCGACTGCAGGATCGCGCTGCGGAACACCATCGAGACCATGTCGGCGAATCCGGCCAGCGCCAGGAAGGCCGCCGCCCACCACAGGCTGCTGCTCAGTCCGAGTCCGGCGATCGCGGCGCCCCAGCCGCAGACGGCGATCACGACCATCAGACCGTGCCGCTTGGAGCGGGAGAAGGTGCCCGAGAACAAACCGCCGGCGACCGCGCCGATGGGGATGGCGGCGAACAGCAGGCCGAGCGCGAAGCCCTCGCCCCAGGGGGCGTAGGTGGTGTCGGCGAGCTGGGGGAACAGGGCGCGCGGCATGCCGAAGACCATGGCGACGATGTCGGCGAGGAAGGACATCAGCAGGATGCGCTGGGCCGTGATGTAGCGGAAGCCGGCGCCGACCTCGCGCCAGCCGCCGCGCCGGGCGACGGGGGCGCCGTTGGCCTCCAGCGGCGGGAGCGCGGGCAGCCGCCACACCGCCCACACGGTCGCGGTGAGGGCGATCGCGTCGATCAGGTAGAGGTCGGGCAGGCCGATGACGGGGATGAGCACACCCGCGAGCAGCGGGCCGACGACCAGCCCGGTCTGCATGACCGTGGAGCCGAGCGCCATGGCCGCGGGCAGTTCCGCCGGCGGGACCAGGCGGGCGATGGCGGCGCTGCGGGCGGGGGCGTTCATGCCGGCCGCCGCCTGCTGCGCGGCGAGCAGCACCATGAGCAGCCAGACGGAGTGGGCGCCCGCGAAGGCCTGCACCCAGAACAGCAGGGAGGTGACGGCGATGCCGATGTTGGTGTACAGCATCAGCTTGCGGCGGTCCACGCTGTCGGCGACGGCCCCGCCCCACAGGGCGAAGACCACCAGCGGGACCAGCCCGGCGATGCTCGCGTAGCCGACCCACGCGGACGAGCCGGTGATGTCGTAGATCTGCTTGGGCACGGCGACCGCGGTGAGCTGGCTGCCCACGGCGGTCACGGTGGTGGAGCTCCACAGGCGGCGGTAGGCGGGGTGGCGCAGGGGGCGGGTGTCCATGAGCCAGCGACGCCAGCGGGTGCGGCTGCCGGGTATGCCGGGCTCCGCGCCGCGGTCCGCGGTGGGATCGTCCGCCGGGGCGTCGTCGGCGGTCTTCTTGGTGCTGTCCACGGGTGCTGTTGCTTCCTTGTACAACTATCGCTGACCCGCTGACACTACCCGCCCGCCCTCGTCATGCGTGAGGGCGGACGGGCAGGGCCCGGGGTCAGCGGCCCGCGGGGACCGTGCGGGCGGTGCGGGGCGGGGCGGCCGGGAC
Source organism: Streptomyces sp. NPDC001902 (assembly GCF_042891295.1). Classification (NCBI taxonomy): domain Bacteria; kingdom Bacillati; phylum Actinomycetota; class Actinomycetes; order Kitasatosporales; family Streptomycetaceae; genus Streptomyces; species Streptomyces sp. NPDC001902. The sequence continues at coordinate 75,170 of NZ_JBIATA010000014.1, forward strand.
GTCCGCGGCGCGCTGCGCGACGGAGGCGTGCGGGGTCGTGGCGGCGAGGCCGCGCGCTCCGCCGACGAGCGGCAGCAGGGCATGCGAGCGGGCCAGGTCGAGGGTGACGGTGGGGGTGGTGTCGGGGGGCTCGACCAGTCCCGCGTCGGTGCCCGCGACGATCAGCGCGAGCCGGTGCCCGGCGGGCACGACGTGGTCGGTGGCGCCCAGGGTGACGGTGGCCGTGTAGGCGCGGCCCGGGACGAGCGGACGCCCGTGCCATGCGGACGCGGTGTGCCCGAGGTCGGCCCAGCCGCGGCTCACCACGGTGTGGGCGACGTCGGCGGTGTCGGCCGCGGTGTCGCGGAAGCAGGCGCTGTCGCCCGCCGTGCTCTCGCCCCAGCACGAGCGCGTGGCCAGGTCGGCGATGCCCTCCTTGGCGCCCAGGAAGTCCCGGACGGTGTCCGGCCCGAGGTCGACCAGGACCGCGGACAGGTGGGCGCTGGTGGTCGAGGAGGACGCGGTGAGGGTGACCGTGCCGCTGCCGGACAGCCGCAGGTCGCGGGTGAGGGTGCCGGTGGTGAAGACGGCCCTGGAGGCGCTCGGGGTGTCCGCGCCGGCGGCCCAGTCCTCCTCCCACTCCTGCGGCGCGTCGGTGAAGGCCGCCGTGCTGCCGGGCACGGCCGGGACGGGCCCGAGGGTGCCCAGGCCCGGGGTGGTGCCGGGCCGCAGGCTCAGCCGGGCGGGTCCGGTGCCGGCGGGGGGCCAGGAGCGGTCGGTCGTCCAGTGGTCGGGGGAGCGTTCGACGTCGGCGCCGGGCTCGCGCTCCACGCCGTTGCGGACGCCCAGCAGGTAGTGGTCGAACCAGCGGTGCAGGGTGGACACCCATGCCTCGCGCCGGAAGTCGAAGGGGTCGACGTGGCCGGTCTGCGACAGCCACACCTTGCGCTCCACGCCGTGCGCGGCCAGCGCACTCCACCACTGGCCGAAGTGCTTGGTGCGGACGTTGAGGTCCTGCATGCCGTGGACGGCGAAGACGCTGGCGCGGACCTTGCCGGCGTCCTTGGTGTAGTCGCGTTCATTCCAGAACCCGGTCCGGTCGCCGCTGCGCGGGGCTCCGTCCACGATGCGCTGCTGCACCGCGGCGCAGCGGGCGCGGGCGGCCGGGCTCTCGACGTAGTCCGACAGCCAGTCGGGGCCGGAGTCGTAGAGGGCGGCGCCCTGCTGGAAGTAGTAGTCGTACCAGGAGCTGATGGCGCTGATCGGCACGATCGTGCGCAGGCCGCGCACCCCGGTCGCGGCGACGCCGTTGGCGATCGTCCCGTCCCAGCTCTTGCCGATCATGCCGACGTCGCCGGTGGACCAGCGGGCGCTCGCGGGCCGGGAGCCGGTACGGGAGGTGTAGCCCTCGGCCCGGCCGTTCAGCCAGTCGATCACCGCCTTGGCCGAGCCGATGTCGGAGGGGCCGCCGACGTCCACGCAGCCGTCGGAGCGGTTGGTGCCCGCCAGGTCGACCAGGACGACGGCGTAGCCGCGGGGGACGAAGTAGTTGTCGTAGTACAACGGGGCCTGGACCATGCGGCCCTGGTCGTCGTAGGTCTTCAACTGGCTCTCGTTGCCGCGTCCGCAGCACGAGTAGTAGGGACTCGCGTCCATGATCACCGGCACCTTGCGGCCGGCGGCCGCGGACTCGCGGGGCCGCACGATGTCGGCGGCGACCCGGTCGGTGCGGCCGTCGCCGTCGTCGTCGCGGCCCGTCTCGACCCAGACCGCCTCGCGGATCGCGTCGGCGTACGAGTAGTCCGGCCGGCTCAGTCCGTGCCGGACGGTCCCGCCGGGGGAGGTGGCCTGCACGGTGGTCACGGGGAGGAGGACGGCGGCGAGGGCGGCGATCACGGTCGCCACCAGGGAGGTCGTCCGTATGCGGATGCGGTCGGTACGGGGGCGGGTGGTGCGCATGGGTGAGGGCACCCGCGGACGCTAGCCGCGGCCCGGTCCGGGGGGCCAGAGCGATACCGGTCAACTTGTGGGGGCGTACGGGTACTTGTGGCGCGCACCGGCACGGGGGTGGCACGGCGGGTTCACGCGTTCGGCCCAGCCCGGCGATCCCCGGTGCACGATCTGTGATGACCTGGTTACGCAGCGAAGGGTGGGGGGACGGCGTGGCCGCTCCCTGCCGGGACGCGGCGCCGGGCCCGCCCCCGCGGCCGCTCACCGATGCCGACCAGCCCCGCGTCTCGCAACGGGCGGAAACGAAGGCGTGGCGATGAAAGCTGTCCCGGCCACCGGCCGAATACCCGGGCGCGGACTGCTCTGCGCACTCGCCGTACTGGTCGCCTTCGGGCTGCTGCTCGCCACCTGCACCGCCGCGACGCACACGCACAGGACCGCCGCGCCCACTCCCGCCGGGGCCTCCGCGAGCGCGGCGGACGACGCGATCCGCGTGGACCTGCGGCGCTACTACACGCAGGAGCTGCGCTGGTTGCCCTGCCGGGACCGGTCGTTCCAGTGCACGAGGCTCAAGGTGCCGCGGGACTACGCGCACCCGGGAGCGGGTGACCTCTCCCTGGCCGCGATCCGCAGGCAGGCCCGCGGCCACGGCGCCGCCCGCATCGGCGCACTCCAGATCAACCCCGGCGGCCCCGGTCTGTCCGCCATCGACGACCTGCGGGCCTACGCCGACAGGTACTCCCCCGCCCTGCGAGCCTCGTACGACCTGGTCGCGGTCGACCCGCGCGGCGTCGGCCACAGCTCGCCGGTGGACTGCGGCTCCGCCGCTCCCCCGGGCGCCGGGACGCGGGGGGCGCTCCCTTCGGACGAGGCCACGGTCATCAACACGTGGGCCGCCTACCACGCCAAGGTCGCCGCGGACTGCGCGCGGCACGCCGGGCGGCTGCTGCCGCACGTCGGCACCCTCGACGCGGCCCGGGACATGGACGTCGTACGCGCCGCGCTGGGCGAGGACCGCCTGCACTTCCTCGGCTTCTCGTACGGCACCTACCTGGGCGCCACCTACGCCGAGCTCTTCCCCTCCCGCGTCGGCCGGGTCGTCCTGGACGGCGCGGTCGACCCGGCCATGGACGGCTACCACGCCTACCTCAACCAGGCCCGCGGGTACCAGATCGCCTGGGAGTCCTTCGCCGCCGACTGCGCCCGCCGCAGGCACTGCCCGGTCGGCCACTCCGTCAAGGAGGCGGGCCACACGCTGGACTCCCTCGTGGCCGCCCTCGACCGCGCCCCGGTGCGGCAGGGCAAGGAGGGCCACCTCGACGGCGAGACCCTGCTCGGCACGGTCGTCACCGCATTGCGCGCGCCCGACTGGGAGACGCTGCGCGCGGTGCTGGACGGGGTGACCTCGGGTGACACCACCGTGCTGCGGGAGCTCGTGGGCTCCGAAGACGACACCGCGTCCGGTGACGAGTCCATGACGGCGGTCAACTGCCTGAGCTCCGCGCTCGAATCGCGGTCGACCCCCGCCCAGACGCTCGCGGCGCTGCCCGAATTCCTGCGGGCCTCGCCCCAGTTCGGGGCGTTCTACAACGAGGACCTGTCGACGTGCGCCCACTGGCCGACGCGGCCCACGCAGCTCCCGCGGCGCGTCAGCGCCCGGGGCGCCGGGCCGATCCTCGTGATCGGCACCACCCGCGACCCCGCCACCCCCTACGACCAGGCCCGGGCACTGGCCGCCCAGCTCTCCTCCGGGCGGCTCCTGACCTGGGACGGCGACGGGCACACCGCCTACCAGCGCGGCAGCCGCTGCGTCGACACGGCCGTCGACGACTACCTGTTGCGCGGTCTGCTCCCGCCCACCGGCGCGATCTGCCGCTGACGCGACCACCCGCCCCGCGCTCCGCGCGGCGCACAGAAAGGCGTGGCCATGAACGCACCCCGACGCAGGCTCCACGGCTTCATCGCCGTGCTCGGCAGCTGCGGGCTGCTGCTCACCGCGTGCGCGGCGGGCGACCTCCGGCAGACGCCGGCCTGGGCACCCGCCGGGGGCGCCGCCACCGCCGCACCGGCGGACCTGGCCCGCTACTACGGGCAGAAACCGGGCTGGAAGGCCTGCGCCGCGGTGCCGTCGTTCCAGTGCGCCACCATCACGGTGCCGCTGGACTACGACCACCCCGAGGGAGGCGACATCACCCTGGCCGCGATACGCCAGAGGGCCACCGGGAACGGCGCCGCACGCGTCGGCTCGCTGCAGATGAACCCCGGCGGACCGGGCTCGTCCGCGATCGCCTACCTGCTCGGCAACGTGGACTCCTTCTCCCCCGCGGTGCGCGCCGCGTACGACCTGGTGGCGGTCGACCCGCGCGGTGTCGGCGCCAGCACCCTGGTGGACTGCGCCACGGACACCCCCGCGGCCGCCCCGGACCCCGGCGCGCGCAGGGCGGACATCGACGCCTCGGCCGCGGGCTACGCGCAGGTCGCGGCCGAATGCGGCCGGCACGCGGGGCGGTTGCTTCCGCACGTGGGCACCGAGGACGCCGCCCGCGACATGGACGTCGTACGCGCCGTGCTGGGCGACCGGCAGCTCCATTACCTGGGCTTCTCGTACGGCACCTACCTGGGCGCCACCTACGCCGGGCTCTTCCCCTCCCACGTCGGCCGCATGGTCCTCGACGGCGCCGTCGACCCCGCCCTCGACGGGTACGACTTCACCATCGGCCAGGCCCGGGGGTACGAGGTCGCCTGGAAGTCCTTCGCCGCGGAGTGCGCCACCCGGCCCGACTGCCCCGTGGGCCGCTCGGTCCAGGAGGCCGGCCGCATCCTCGACACCCTGGTGGCCACGCTGAACCGCACCCCCCTCCGGCAGGGCAAGGACATCACCGTCACGGGGGACTCCCTCCTCAGCGCGGTCGTCCTCGGGCTGCGGGCCCCGGCCTGGGAGGCGCTGCGCGCCGCGCTGGAGGGGGTGCGGGCCGGCGACACCACGGCCGTACAGGCGCTCCTCGGCGTGGACGAGGAAACCGATCCGGGCGACCAGTCGTACTACGCGGTGTCGTGCCTGAGCTCCACCCTGGGCACGTGGTCGACCGTCGCGCAGGCGCAGGCGGCGCTGCCCGAATTCCGCCGCGAAGCACCGCAGTTCGCCGAGTACTACGCCGGGACCCTGCCGATGTGCACCCATTGGCCCGTCCGCCCTGACCAGCCGGCGCACCGGATCACCGCGGCCGGCGCCGCACCGATCCTGGTCGTGGGCACCCTCCGCGACCCGGCCACCCCGTACCCGTGGGCACAGGCGCTCGCCCGGGAGCTCTCCTCCGGACGGCTCCTGACCTGGGACGGCGACGGGCACACCGCCTACCACCAGGGCAGCACCTGCGTCGAGAGCGCCGTCGACAGCTACCTGACGAAAGGTCAGCTCCCGTCCACCGGCACGGTCTGCGTCTGACGGGCGGTAGCCGCCGTGCAGGCCGCACGTCCCCTGTCCCGCCGGGGCAGGCGCATCGCGGGCGGGCTGCTGAGCGCCTGCCTGGTGCTGGCCGCCTGTTCGCCCCAGCGCCCGCACCGGACGGCGGGCGTGAAGCGGTCCGCGGCCGCGTCCGCGGCCGCCCCGGCCACTCCGGTCGCCTCGGCAGCCTCGACGGCGGCGTCGGCGGCCTCGTCCGCGGCCTCGTCCGCGCCGCCGGACGTGTCGCGCTACTACCGGCAGAGGCTCGACTGGCAGCCCTGCCGGGAAGGGGCGTCGTTCCAGTGCACCACGGTGACGGTGCCCCTGGACTACGCCCACCCGCAGGCGGGCGACATCCGGCTGGCGGTCGTCCGTCACAGGACCACCGGCCCGCGCGCGGCCCGCATCGGCTCGCTGCTGCTCAACCCCGGCGGGCCCGGCGTGTCGGCGGTCGACGATGTGCTGTCCTTCGCCGACGGCTTCTCCCCCGCGATGCGCGCCGCGTACGACCTGGTCGGCGTCGACCCACGGGGCGTGGGCCGCAGCGCCCCGGTCGACTGCGGGACGGGCCCATCGGTCCCCGGGGCCGCCGCCGGGGACCCCGAGCCGGGCCTCGCCCTGGTCGCCGACGCGTGCGCACGTCGCGCGGGCCGGCTCCTGCCCCATGTCGGCACCCCCGACGCCGCACGGGACATGGACGTCGTACGGGCCCTGCTCGGCGACGACCGGCTGGGCTTCCTCGGCTACTCCTACGGCAGTTACCTGGGGGCCACCTATGCGGAGCTCTTCCCCTCCCGCGTCGGCCGCATGGTCCTCGACGGCGCCATCGACCCGGACATGGGCGCCTACCGCGCCACCCTCGGCATGGCACGCGGTTACCAGGTGGCCTGGGAGGCCTTCGCCGCCGACTGCGTCACCCGCCCCGGTTGCCCGGTCGGCCACTCGGTCAAGGACGCGGGCCGCATCCTCGACGGCCTGGTCGCGGGACTCGACGAGGCCTCCGGAAGTGCGGACGGCCACGGCGTCTCCCCCACCGGCGACGATCTGCTCACCGCGGTCACCTCGGCACTCGCGGCTCCGGCCTGGGGCGCACTGCGCAACCTGCTCCGCGAGGTGGCGGCGGGCGACGCCGCCGCCTGGCGACCGCTGCCCGGCACGGAGGACGACGGAGGGCCGGGTGAGCAGTCCCTCGCCGCGATCAACTGCCTGAGCTCCGCGCTGGGACCGCGGTCGACCGCGGCGCAGATGCTCGCGGCCGTGCCCGAGTTCCGCCGCGCGGCCCCCCAGTTCGGCGCGTACTACGCCGGGTTCCTCCCCATGTGCGCCGACTGGCCGACGCGGCCCACGCAGGTCCCGCACCGGATCAGCGCCCGCGGCGCCCCGCCGATCCTCGTCGTCGGCACCACCCGCGACCCCGCCACCCCCTACGAGCAGGCCCGGGCACTGGCCGCCCAGCTCTCCTCCGGGCGGCTGCTCACCTGGGACGGCGACGGGCACACCGCCTACCAGCAAGGCAGCGCCTGCGTCGACACGGCCGTCGACGGCTACTTCCTGCACGGCCGGCTCCCACCCGACGGCACCGTCTGCGGCTGACGGGCAGCAGGACGCCACACCACCAGGGCACCAGAAAGGCTGAGCGATGGACGCTGTCCGGCACACCGGCCACGCACGCAGGAGGGGACGACGCCGCGCGGTCGCGGTGCTGGGCGCGTGCGCCCTCCTGGCGACCGCGTGTTCCTCCCTCCGCGGCGGGGCGTCACCCGTGACCCGCCTGGCACCGGCCGGATCCGTGCACACCGAGGCCGTGCCGCCGCGGCTGACCCGCTACTACGCGCAGCGGCTCGCCTGGAGACCGTGCGAGGACGCGCCGTCCTTCCAGTGCACGACCCTCAAGGCGCCGCTGGACTACGCACACCCCGAAGCGGGCGACATCACCCTGGCCGCCACCCGCCTGACGTCCACGGGGAGCGGGGGGCACCGCATCGGCTCGCTGCTGTACAACCCCGGCGGGCCCGGTGACTCCGCCATCGGCGGCCTGCAGGATCTCGCCGAGGAGTTCCCGCCCTCGGTACGCGCCGCCTACGACCTGGTCGCCGTCGACCCGCGTGGCGTCGGCGCCAGCACCCCGGTGGACTGCGGCACCGAGGTTGCGGCGAACCTCGCCGAAGCCCGCCCGCTCACCGCCGGGAAGCCGGACTTCGAGGCCCTGGACGAGGCCCGTGAGAAGACCGCCGACGCGTGCCGGCGGCACGCCGGGTGGCTGCTGCCGCACATCGGCACCCCGGACGTGGCCCGCGACATGGACCTGGTGCGCGCCCTCGTCGGGGACGACCACCTGCACTTCTTCGGCTTCTCCTACGGCACCTACCTGGGCACCGTCTACGCCGGGCTCTTCCCCTCCCGGGTGGGCCGCATGGTCCTCGACGGCGCCGTGGACCCCACGGTCGACGGCTACCACCGCTTCCTGGATCCCGCACACGGCTACCAGGTGGCCTGGGAGGCCTTCGCCGCCGACTGCGCGCGCCGACCCGACTGCCCGGTCGGCCACTCCGTCGAGGAGGCGGGCCGCGTCCTGGACGCCCTGGTCGCCCGCCTCGACCGGAGCCCGCGGCAGGAGGGCAAGGACGTCACCGTCACGGGGGACGACCTGCTCGTCACCGTCGTGTCGGGGCTCAAGCAGCCCGCGTGGGAGGAACTGCGCCTGGCCCTGGGCGAGGTGGTGTCCGCCACCGGTGGCACCGCCGCGCTCCAAAGGCTCTCCGCCCCGGAGGAGGAGGCCGTCGCCGACGTGGGGTTCACGGCCGTCAGCTGTCTGAGCGCGGCGCTCGGGCCCGTGTTCACCCCCGCGCAGGCCGAGGCGCTGCTCCCCGCCTTCCTCCGTGCCTCGCCCCAGTTCGGGGCGTACTACACCGGGCTGCTCAGCACCTGCGCCCACTGGCCCGTCGGCCCGGCCCGGCCCGCGCAGGCCGTCACGGTCCCTCCCACGGCGCCGATCCTGGTCGTCGGCACCCTGCGCGACCCGGCCACCCCGTACGCCTGGGCGCGGGCACTCACCCGGCAGCTCCCTTCGGCCCGGCTGCTGACCTGGGACGGCAACGGGCACACCGCCTACCTGCAGCCCGGAAGCGCGTGCGTCGACGCCGCGGTCGACCGCTACCTGCTGAGCGGCGTGCTCCCGCCGACGGGGACGGTCTGCCGCTGAGAACACGCCGAAGCGCGCTCCCCCGGTCCTCGGGGAGCGCGCCTCAGGGCCTCAGTGCCTCACGGTGGGATCAGCCGCGGCGGCCGTTGTTGCCCCCGCCGAGACCCTTGTCGAGCCCGGCGCGGCGCAGGGCGTCGGCCATCGCGCCGCCGGGGGCCGGGCGGTCGCGGTCGCGGTCGCCGCCGCGGGACTGGCGGGGCGGGTTGCCGCCGCGGCGGTCGGGCCGGTCGGGGCGGCCGCCGCGCTCGGGACGTCCGCCGCCGGCGTTGCCCTTGGGCGCGCTCGCCTCGTCCTCCAGACGGAGGGTGAGGGAGATGCGCTTGCGCGGGATGTCGACGTCGAGCACCTTGACGCGGACGATGTCGCCGGGCTTGACCACCTCGCGCGGGTCGCTGACGAAGTTCCTGGACATCGCCGAGACGTGCACGAGCCCGTCCTGGTGGACGCCGACGTCCACGAAGGCGCCGAAGGCCGCGACATTGGTGACGACGCCCTCCAGGAGCATGCCGGGCCTGAGGTCCTTGAGCTCCTCGACGCCCTCCTTGAAGGCGGCGGTCTTGAAGGCGGGCCGCGGGTCACGTCCGGGCTTCTCCAGTTCGGAGAGGATGTCGGTGACCGTCGGCAGACCGAAGGTGTCGTCGACGAACTCCCGCGGCGCCAGCCCGCGCAGCACCGTGGTGTTGCCGATGAGCGCCCTGATGTCGGTGCCCGCCGCCGTGCTCATGCGCCGTACGACGGGGTAGGACTCGGGGTGCACGCTGGAGGCGTCCAGGGGGTCGTCGCCGTCGGGGATCCGCAGGAACCCGGCGCACTGCTCGTACGCCTTGGGGCCGAGGCGGGCCACGTCCTTCAGGGCGGTGCGCCTGCGGAACGGGCCGTTGGCGTCGCGGTGGGCGACGATGTTGGCGGCCAGGCCCTCGGTGATGCCGGAGACGCGGCGCAACAGCGGCACGGAGGCGGTGTTGACGTCGACGCCGACGCCGTTCACGCAGTCCTCGACGACCGCGTCGAGGGAGCGCGAGAGCTTCACCTCGGACAGGTCGTGCTGGTACTGGCCGACGCCGATCGACTTGGGGTCGATCTTGACGAGTTCGGCGAGCGGGTCCTGGAGGCGGCGGGCGATGGAGACGGCGCCGCGCAGCGACACGTCGAGCTCGGGGAGCTCGGCGGAGGCGTAGGCGGAGGCGGAGTAGACCGAGGCGCCCGCCTCGGACACCACGGCCTTGGTCAGCTTCAGTTCCGGGTGCCGCTTGATGAGGTCCGCGGCGAGCTTGTCGGTCTCGCGGGAGGCGGTTCCGTTGCCGATGGCGACCAGGTCGACCTCGTGGGCGGCGGCGAGTCGGGCGAGCGTCGCGATGGAGGCGTCCCACTGGTTGCGCGGCACGTGCGGGTAGATCGTGTCGGTGGCGACGACCTTGCCCGTCGCGTCGACCACGGCCACCTTGACGCCGGTGCGGAAGCCCGGGTCCAGGCCCATGGTGGCGCGCGTGCCGGCGGGGGCGGCGAGCAGCAGGTCGCGCAGGTTGGCGGCGAAGACCCGGACCGCCTCGTCCTCGGCGTCCTGGCGCAGCTGGACGCGCAGGTCGAGGCCGAGCCGGACCAGGAAGCGGGTGCGCCAGGCCCAGCGGACGCTGTCGGCGAGCCACTTGTCGGCGGGGCGGCCGCGGTCGGCCACGCCGAAGTGGTGGGCGATCGTGCGCTCGAAGCTGGAGGGGCCCTCCGCGACCGGCTCCTCGGGCTCCATGGTGAGGTCGAGGACCTCCTCCTTCTCGCCGCGCAGCATGGCGAGCACACGGTGCGAGGGGAGCTTGGTGAACGGCTCGGCGAAGTCGAAGTAGTCCGCGAACTTCGCGCCCGCCTCCTCCTTGCCCTCGCGCACCTTGGCGACGAGCCGGCCCCGCTCCCACATCCGGGTGCGCAGTCCCCCGACGAGGTCGGCGTCCTCGGACCACCGCTCGGTGAGGATGGCGCGGGCGCCCTCCAGCGCCGCCGCGGCGTCGGCGACGCCCTTGTCGGCGTCGACGAACCCGGCGGCCTCGGCCTGCGGTTCCAGGGACGGGTCGCCGAGGAGGCGGTCGGCGAGCGGCTCCAGGCCGGCCTCGCGGGCGATCTGCGCCTTGGTGCGCCGCTTGGGCTTGTAGGGCAGGTAGATGTCCTCGAGGCGCGCCTTGGAGTCCGCGGCGAGGATCTGCGCCTTCAGGGCGTCGTCGAGCTTGCCCTGGGACTCGATGGACTCCAGGATGGCGGCCCGCCGCTCGTCCATTTCGCGCAGGTAGCGCAGGCGCTCCTCCAGCGTCCGCAGCTGGGCGTCGTCGAGGCCGTCCGTCGCCTCCTTGCGGTACCGGGCCACGAACGGCACGGTCGCGCCGCCGTCGAGCAGCTCGACCGCCGATCTGACCTGACCTTCCCGTACGCCGAGTTCCTCGGCGATCCTGCGCTCGACCGAGACCGTTGTCGTCACGATGTGCGACCTGCTTTCTGGCTGGACTACCGCTGCATTATTGCGGAGCCCGGCCGCCCGGCCACGAGCCTGGGCCTATGCCGCGCCGGAGTCCGGGCCCAGACGCTTCTCGAACCAGTGGTCGGCGTAGCGTTCGCCGTTGTAGTCGGGGACCTCGTGGTAGCCCAGTTTCGCGTACAGGGCCCGTGCCTCGACCAGGTCGGCCCGGGTGTCGAGGCGGATCACGGCGGCGCCCAGTCGTTCGCGGGCCGCGCGTTCGGCGGCGGTGACCAGCAGTGCGGCGCCGCCGGTGCGGCGGGCGCCGGGGACGACCCACACGCGGCGCAGCTCGGCGACGCCGGGGGCCAGGAGGCGGACGCCCGCGCAGCCGGCCGGCTCGCCGTCGCGGCGGCCGACGAGGAAGTGCCCGTGGGGACCGGCGAGGTCGTCACTGGTGTGCTCGGTGAGCAGGTCGTCGATCTCCCGCGGGGTCATCGGCCTGCCGTAGTAGCGGCTGACGATGTCGTCGTAGTACCGCCACAGCAGGTCCCTCGACACGGGGTCGTCAACGGGGAGCGGGGCGATCTCCCATACGGGCGAAGCGTGGACGTTCGGTCGCGGTACGGTCACGCGGCCCATCGTGGCAGCACCCGGCGTCGCTATCCTCCGAATATTCGTTGGCACGTCAACGACATACGGGGGCACGACATGACGCGGCACGCCGCGCGGAAGAGCCATCCCATCGCCACCGCCGACCAGTCCTGCAACGGCGTCCTGGTCTTCGACCCCGACGCCCGGGACTGGTCGCGGCCCGGGGCCGTGACCTGGCGCTGGAGCGCGCCGGGCGGGGCCGGCACGAGCTGGCAGCACCTGTCGGACGTGCGGCTGCGCAGGACGCAGGCGTACGGGCGGGTCGTGCTCGTGGCCGCGTCCGGCGGCCGGGCGGCGATGGTGCGCGAGGACACCGGGGCCATCGTGTGGCAGACGGTGACCCCGGCCGACAGCCCGCACGCCATCGAGCGCATCCCGGGCGGGGTGATCGTGGTGGCCTCCGTGGCGCCCGGCCGGCTGCGGCTGTACGCGGACACCGAGCAGACCGCGCCGTTCCGCACCGTGCCGCTGCCGAGGGCGCGCGGTGTGCTGTACGACCCGGAGCACGGGGCGCTGTGGGCGATCGGCGCCGAGCGGCTGGTGCGCTACGCGCTGTCGGGCCGGGGCGCGGCGACGACGCTGACGGAGCACAGCGCCGTGGGCTTCGAGGGCGAGGGCCGTGATCTGCAGCCGGTGTACGGCGACCCGGGGTCGCTGTGGTTCACCGACACCTATGGGGTGTACCGGCTGGACGTCGCGTCCCTCAGGTACCGGCAGGTGGACGGGGCGAGCGGGGTGAGCGCCTACACCAACCAGCCGACGGGAACGCGCATCCGGGCCAGGTCGCAGGCGACCGGGCCCCGGGGCCGGGGCGGGCCGACGGTCGAGTTCCTCGACGCCGACGGGACCCCCGCGTACGCACGGACCCGCCCCGGCGCCGCCTTCGCCACGGTGCGCCTGTGGACCCCGGACTTCCGCTGAGGCCGGTCACGGCCGGGGCGGCCGGCGACCGGGATCCGGCCGGCGCGGGCGACCGGGGGACCGGCCCCCGCGCCGGTACGGAGGCATGTAATGATCAGATGTATTTGCCCCTGCCATCTTTTCTGCGGCCGACGCCCGACCGGGCGCCGCGCCCCCGGCGGGCCCCGGTGCGCCAGCACCCGGCCGGCCGGCACCCACGGACACGCCAACGGAGGCTTCGCTCCCATGGAATACCGCCATCTCGGCCGTAGCGGCCTGGTCATCAGCGAGATCGCGTACGGCAACTGGCTCACCCACGGCTCGCAGGTGGAGGCGGACGCCGCCACGGCGTGCGTGCGCGCGGCGCTGGAGGTCGGCATCACCAGCTTCGACACCGCCGACGTCTACGCGGGGACGCGCGCCGAGTCCGTCCTCGGCGAGGCGCTGAAGGGCGAGCGCCGCGAGGGCATCGAGATCTTCACCAAGGTGTACTGGCCGACCGGGCCGGGCCGCAACGACCGCGGGCTGTCGCGCAAGCACATCATGGAGTCGATCGCCGGCTCGCTGCGCCGCCTGCAGACCGACTACGTGGACCTCTACCAGGCGCACCGCTACGACGTGGACACCCCGCTCGAGGAGACGATGGAGGCGTTCGCCGACGTCGTGCGCTCGGGCAAGGCCCTGTACATCGGCGTCTCGGAGTGGCCGGCGGAGCAGATCCGTCGCGCCCACGCGATGGCGCGGGAACTGCACGTCCCGCTGGTGTCGAACCAGCCGCAGTACAACGCCCTGTGGCGGGTCATCGAGGGCGAGGTCGTCCCGACCTGCGAGGAACTGGGCATGGGCCAGGTGGTCTTCTCGCCGATCGCGCAGGGTGTGCTGACCGGCAAGTACCGGCGGGGGCAGGAGCCCCCGGCGGGCTCGCGGGCCACCGACGACAAGGGCGGCGCCGGCATGATCTCGCGGTGGATGAGCGACGAGGTGCTCGACGCCGTCCAGCGGCTCCAGCCGCTCGCCGCCGAGGCCGGCCTGTCGCTGGCCCAGCTCGCGGTGGCGTGGGTGCTGCAGAACTCCAACGTCTCGGCGGCCATCGTCGGCGCGTCCCGTCCCGAGCAGGTCGCGGAGAACGCCAAGGCGGCGGGCGTCGTCCTGGAGAAGGACCTGATGGCGCGGATCGAGGAGATCCTGGAGCCGGTCGCGGTCACCGACCCCAAGCGGGTCCACGACAACGTCCCTGCGCACCGCCCCTGAGCCGGCGTGCCCCGGCCCCGCGGTCCGTGCGGACCGCGGGGCCGGGGCACTGCTCGGGAGCCGCGCCGCGCTAGGCGGTGTGGCAGTGGCCCTCGCCGCGCGGGGTCTCCTTGGGGAGGTCGAGCGCGGGGTTGCGGTCGAAGAAGCCGGTCGGCTTGAGGGTGAACCCGCTGTGGTCGACGGGCATGACCGGCCACTCCTCCAGCCGCGGCAGGTGGGTGGGCCCGAAGGTGTGCCAGACGGTCAGCTCGGTGTCCTCCAGCGACTCGCCCGCCGCGGTCCAGCGGGGCAGTCCGGCGCCGCCCGCGTTCTGGTTGGGGTAGTCGCCCGCGGGGAAGCGCCGCTCGGGACGGTGGCGGGTGACCCACACGTGCTTGGTGCCGTAGGCCATGCGCCGGGCGACCGCCGAGTCGGGCTGCGCGAGGACGACCGGGCCGGGCTGCGGCACGAGCGTGTACGCCACGGGCTTGCCCATGCGGTTGAGGGAACCGGGGTTGGTGATCCGCCAGCGGCGGCCCGCCAGCGGGTCGGCGAGGCGGCCGCCCTCGGCGCTGTCGGCGACGGGGGTCACCCGGGTGGTGAAGACGTTGCCGTTGGGGTTGTCCGGCCCGCTCGGGACGGGGACGACGTCCACCTCCTCCACGGTGTTGGCGTGGCCGTCGACGGCGGCGTCCAGCCGTACGCAGAACAGGTGCTGGTGGAACGGGGCGAGCAGGCCGGGCGCGACCTCCGTGCCGACCGCGTCGGCGGTGCCGGGCTCCACGGCGGAGGTCTGCACGATGCCGGTGGACTTGGCCTCGAAGCCGATCGTGCCGTCCTGGTGGAAGTACCAGTAGAAGCCGTAGTCGTAGTTGCCGACGGTGGCGATGTAGGAGACGACGAGGCGGCGGGCGCGACGGCTGTCGGCGGCCATGTCGTTGAAGATGTCGGTGTGCTTCCACAGGAGGCCGTAGTCCTCCTCGTGGATGCAGATGGCGTTGGGCAGCGTCTCGGGGTTGCCGAGGTCGTCGGAGAGGACGGCGTCGAGGTAGGTGATCTCGCCGAGGCAGTCGCAGCCGAGCTTCAGGGCGTTGGCGTTGCGGCCGAGCGAGTACTCGCCCGCGTCGAGGAAGGCGACCCAGTTGCGGTCGTCGCCGGGCTCGGCGTAGGCGACGGCCATCTCGGCGAGCGAGGCGCGGTGCAGGACGGGGCGGACGCGGTCGCCGTCCTCGTAGCCGATCTGGTGCAGGACCAGGCCCTCGCGGCCGTTGAAGTCGATGCGGAAGCGCCACTTCTGCCAGGTCATCAGCCGGCCGCTGAGGGCGAAGGACGGCCCTTCCGGCTGGGTGATCTCCAGCGGGCGCAGGTCGGTGCGGGCCGGGCCGTTGAACTCGGCCTCGTAGCGGCCGCATTCGGACGGGATCGGCACGGCGCCGGTGTCGATGAGGCGGACGACCTTCCGCTCGATGACGTCGACGTCGGCGACGAGCCCGGCCACCGGGTGCGCCCACGGGCTGTCGGAGGCGTTGCAGCGCAGCCAGGTCAGGGAGCGCATGAGGCGGGCGCCGGGCCGGTCCTCGAAGCGCAGCGGTCCCGCTCCGAGGGGGGCGGCTACGGCGAGGTCGAGGTCGGTGACGCCGCGTTCGGCCATGGCCTTGCGCCAGCCCGGGTCGGCCTTGACGACCTGCTCGACGATCTCGTACTCCTCGAAGGTGACCGGGGGCTGGCCCTCCTCCGCGGTGTCGAGCGCGCGGTGGGCGACGACGACGCCCGCCGTGACGTCGACCAGTGCCTCGGCGGCGGCGCCGGTGGCCGAGTCCAGCAGGGTCACGCGCAGCCGGCGCACCACGGGGTCGCCGTCGCGATGGGCGTCGGCGGTGTGCCGGTCGGGCTCGTCGAGCAGGACGAGGGGGAAGCGGGTCGTGTCGGTGACCCTGCCGTCCTCCGCGAGGATGCGGCGGGCGGCGGATATCTCGTCGGCGGTCAGCGGGTCGAGGGGGTGGGGCGCGGCGGGTGCGGCGTCGGCGTCGGTGTGGCAGCAGGAGGACATCGGGGCAACCCTCTTGTCGGCGTTGGTCGTTGCGCTGTCGGGCGCTACGGACATGGAACCGGCCCGCCGCTCCCCCGGCCAGGGGTGCGACGGGCCGGACGGGGTCAGGAGGCGCTGTTCTCCGCGTCGGTGGCGGGCACGGACTCGCGCGCCTGCTCGATCCGGAACGCCTCGTTGCCGAGGCCGATGCGGGCGTGCACCTCGGGACGGGTGGCCCGCAGGACCGCGCCGTACACCAGGCCGCCGACGACGGTGACACCGATGATGGCGGGCAGGATCCAGGAGACGGCGGAGCCGTCGCCGGCGACCAGGACGTCGAAGTCCTTGACGGCGTAGACGGCGATGACGACCAGCGCGATGCCCGCGAGGGCGGAGGCGACGATCCGCGGTGCCTGGGTGCGCAGCGCGCCGCGCCGGACGAAGTAGCCGATGACGGCGAAGGACGCGGTCGCCAGCAGCACGATCACGCCCAGGGCGCCGACGTTGCCGAACCAGGTGAAGAGCTTCAGCACCGGCGCGGTGGGGTCGTGGTCCGCCGCCGCGCTGCCGTCGGTGACGGCGAAGGCGACCACGAAGCCGAGGGACACCAGGGTCTGCAGCAGCGAGCCGAAGGCGGGGGCGCCGCTGTTGGGGTTGGTACGGCCGAAGGCCTGGGGCAGCAGGCCCTCGCGGCCCATGGCGAAGGCGTAGCGGGCGACGACGTTGTGGAAGCTGAGCAGGCAGGCGAACATGCCGGTCACGTACAGCACGTGCAGGACGTCGGTGAAGGCGGCACCGATGATCGACTCGCTGAGGCCGAAGAGCAGTCCCGGTCCCTGCTTCTGCGACACCTCCACGATCTGCGACGGACCGGCCGCGATGCTCAGCGCCCAGGAGCTGATGGCGAAGAAGACGGCGACGAAGGTGACGGCGAGGAAGGTCACCCGGGCGACCACGACCTGCGGGCGGCTGGTCTCCTCGGCGTAGACGGGGGACTGCTCGAAGCCGACGAAGCTGGCGATGCAGAAGCACAGGGCGGTGCCCAGGCCCGCCCCGCTGAGCGTGCTCGGGTCGAAGGCGTGCAGCGACAGGCCCTCCTTGGCGGGACTGCCGATGGCGGCGACGTCGAAGATGACGACGAGGGCGATCTCGATCAGCAGCAGGACGCCGAGGACCTTGGCGTTGACGTCGATCTTGAGCCAGCCGAGCGCGCCGACCGCGAGGACGCCGAGTACCGCCGGGATCCACCAGGCGATCGTGGTGTCGAGGTAGGTCTGAAAGAGCCCGGAGATCTCGAAGCCGAAGAGGCCGAAGACCGCGAACTGCATCGCGCTGTACGACACCAGGGCGACGAGCGACGCGGCGGCGCCCGCGGTGCCGCCGAGCCCGCGGGCGATGTAGGCGTAGAAGGCGCCCGCGTTGTGGACGTGGCGGCTCATCTCGGCGTAGCCGACGCTGAAGAGGAGGAGTACCACGCCGAGGATCACGAACAGCAGCGGCTGTCCGACGATGCCCATGACGCCGTACGTGGTGGGCATGACGCCCGCGACCACCATCAGCGGCGCGCTGGCGGCGACCACGGAGAGGAGCAGGCCGGACATGCCGAGGCGGTCGGCCCGCAGGGCTCTCTCCTCGCCTTTGAACGTGCTGATCCCGCTGTTGCCCGTCAGCATGGCGGTTCCTTCCTGGGAGGGGTTGGGGTGGTGCTGGTGCGTCATGCGGTGCGGGCCCTACGGGGAGCCGGGGCCGAGCACGGCCTCCCGCGCGGCGCGGAAGGCCTTCTTGGGGTCGCGGTCCGGGTAGGCCCACGGGGTGCGGGTGGCGTGCGCGCCGATCCGGTTGAACAGGGCCGCCGCCTCGGCGTTGCGGCCCTGCAGGAACTGCGCGTGGACGAGGAAGTTGAGGTCGAGGTGGAGGCGCGGGTGGTCGTGCCCGGCACCGTCCCACTCCAGCCACCAGTCGAAGCCCCGCTTGAGGGCCTGCCGGGCCCGCCATCCGTCCCAGTGCCCGGAGGCCGCGGGATCGGCGGGCAGGGTCCCGGCGGTGGCGAGGACCCGGTACAGCTCGGCGTGGGCGACGACCGGGAGGACGGCGAGCGGTGAGCCGGCGGGCGCCTCGCCCGCGGCCCAGTCGGCGAATTCGTACACCTCGTGGAAGGGCCCGCCCTCGGAGGCGGCCTGGGGGCGTTCGGCGAGGCAGGCGGCCATCAGGTGGTGACCGTGGTGATGGCCGCGGTGGCGGCCGCGGACCTGGTCGAAGGCGCGCATCTGCTCGTCGTCGGTGCCGGTGTGGCGGGCCAGGATCAGCAGGCAGAGCCACGGCGTGGGGTCGGCCGGGGTGAGCGCGGCGGCGGCGAGGCAGGTCTCGCGGGCCCGTTCGGGCTTCTCCTTGCCGGCGACGGCGCGGAACACCGTGGCGCAGGCCAGCAGCGCGGCCGCGTCGGTGCTGCCGGGTTCGGCGAGCTGCCACTCGCGCGCCCAGGTGGCACTGGCGCCGCCCTCGCCGAGGACGACCAGGCGGTGGCCGCGCCGGTCCCAGTCGTCGCCGGTCTCGGCGAGCAGGCTGCGGGCGGTGGTCCACCGGCCCTGGGCGAGCGCAGCGCGGGCGTCGGCCAGTGGCTCGTCGTCCAGGGCAGGGTCGAACCGCAGGTCGTCCCGGGAGCGGGAGAAACCGAACGGGGGTGGAGGAGGAGTCATCCTCGGGGTGCCTCCACGGCGCGCACGTGATGTCCGGCCCGGGGCGGGGCATCCCGTTCGGCGTCCGGTGATCGCTTGATCACACAAAGCCAACCGGTATGAGCAGGTCCACTTCAAGTCCGGGCCTGTTGTCTCGATGTAGTCCCGCACACGCGTCCGAACGGCGGCGGGCGCCGCCGGACGCCGCGGGACACGGATCGGGACGGATCGCGGCGATCGCCTGCGCCGCAACGCCCGCGCCTGATATTCGAACGTACGAATATGAGACGAAGGAGCAACGCCGTGGCGGACGACACCGCGCCGGCACCGTCCCATCCCCTGGCGTCCGTCCGGCGCAGCCACGGCTGGAGCTACCAGGACCTCGCCCGGGTCGTCGCCGACAACGCCCGTGCCCTCGGCGTGCCCATGGCGGCCCGTCGGGAGAAGGTGTGGCGCTGGGAGCACTGGGGCGTGGTGCCGGAGAGGGACAGCCAGCGGGCCCTGGCCCGGGCCCTTGGCGTACCGCTGCGGGAGGTGGACACCCGCCCGTGGCCCGGTTGGTTACCGTCCTTCGACGGAATCCCCGACGGGCTGCCGTGGACCCGGGCGGGCGGTCTCGACGCGCTGGACGCCCTGCTCGACGGCGGCGGACGCGACCCGCGGGGCCACCCCGTGCTGGAGGGAGCGGAGTTCGGCGACGCCGTCGCCGACTGGGCGGCCGCGACCGACGGCGGGAGGGACGAGCCGCCGCGGGACGACGCCGTCGCCGGCCGGGAAGGGGCTGCGGCCGACGAGGAGACCGTGGACTGGCTGGAGCGCGGCGTGCTCGGCCTGCGCCGCCTGGACGACCGGCTCGGCGGCGCGGCCGTGGGGCACCGGGTCGAGGCCGATCTGCGGATCGCCCTGGACCTGTTGCGCCGGGGACCGTACCGGGGCGGGCTCGACGCCCGTCTGCTGCGCGTCGCCGCCGGACTGGCCCAGTTGGGCGGCTGGGCGGCGACGGACTGCGGACGGCACGGGGCGGCCCAGCGGCACCACCTCACCGGGCTGCGCCTCGCGCACGGCGCGCAGGACCGCCCGCAAGCCGCCAACCTGTGGGCGGGACTGACCCTTCAGGCGGTGTTCGCGGGCCGTCACGACGACGCCCTGGCGGCGGCCCGCGCCGCGGAGTCCGCCGCGGCCGGGGCGACCTCGCGCACCCGCGCGATGCTCGCCACCCGCCGGGCCCGGGCCCACGCCGGGCTCGGCGAGGACGCCGCGTGCCGCCGGTCGCTGGAGGAGGCGGGACGGCTGCTGGACACCGCGCCCGGCGACGACGACCCGTCGTGGATCTACTGGTTCGACGAGGCGGAGCTGTGCGCGCAGAGCGGGATCGCGCTGCTGGACCTCGGCCGTGCGCAGGAAGCGGCCCCGCTGCTGGAGAAGGCACTGGCGATCCAGGACCCCCTCTACCGGCGCGACCGCACCCTCTACACCGCGCGCGCCGCCCTCGCCCGGGCGCGGACCGGTGACCTCGACACCGCCCGAGCCCTCACCGAGGACGCCGTGGACCTCGCCCGGGACTGCGGGTCGCCCCGGGTGGCCATCGCCGTCGAACAGGCCAGGACGACGCTGTCCCAGGCCCGTTGACGACCCGGCCCCGCCGGACCGGCACCGCGGTCCGGCGGGCCCGCCCCGGCGACCACCCGAACCGGGAGCCCGACAGCCGCAGTCGGGGTCCGTCCGAGGACCGCGCGGCGCATCGCGCCACCGGTCCGGACGTCCCAGGCGCCCCGAGGGGCAGTGGTCCACGGCCCCGGAAGACCCGCCCGGCGCGGGGAGTTCGCACACTACGGCCCCGGCCACGCCGGACCGCCCGGCACAACGGTCACTCCCGCCGCCGGTGACCGGACCGCCTGCCGGCGGGCACGCCGCGGCGCGGCGCGGCCGCAGTCGGCGTCGTCACCGCAGGTCCCGGACCGCGCGGCGCATCGCGCCGCCGGCCCGGACGTCCCAGACGCCGGTCGTGCACCAGAAGCGGTGCGGGGGGCGGTGCGCCGGAGGCGGTCTGGTGCGGTGCCGCGCGGTGGGCTACGTTGCCGCGGCATGACGCCGATGGGGACGATGAGACGGGTGTGGACGGCCGTGCTGTGCGGGGCGGCGCTCGCCGCGCTGACCGCGGCCCCGGCCCACGCGGCGGGTGAACGGCCCGGTCCGCGCTGGGAGCTGAAGGACACCGGCAGCACCGCGCGCTTCCGCGGGCTGGCGGCGGTCAGCAGGAACACCGCCTGGGTGGCCGGTTCCGAGGGCAAGGTGCTGCGCACGGTGGACGGCGGACGCCACTGGGCGGACGTGTCGCCACCGGGTGCCGCCGAACTGCAGTTCCGCGACGTCGAGGCGTTCGACGCGCGGCGCGCGGTGGTGCTGGCGATCGGCGAGGGCGAGGCGTCCCGTGTGCTGCGCACCCAGGACGGCGGCGCGACCTGGACGGAGACCTTCCGCAACCCCGACCCCCGCGCCTTCTACGACTGCGTCACCTTCTTCGACGACCGGCACGGCCTCGCCGTCAGCGACCCGGTCGACGGCAGGTACCGGATGCTGTCCACCGGTGACGGCGGCCGCAGTTGGCGGGTGCTGCCCTCCGTCGGCATGCCCCCCGCGCTCGCGGGCGAGGCCTCGTTCGCGGCGAGCGGTCAGTGCCTGGTGAGCCGTGGCCCGCGCGACGTGTGGCTGGCGACCGGCGGGGCGTCGCATGCCCGCGTCCTGCACTCCCGCGACCGGGGGCTGACCTGGACCGTGGCGGCGTCCACCCTGCCCGCGGGCGACCCCGCGAAGGGCGTGTTCGCGCTGGCGTTCCGCGACGCGCGGCAAGGGATCGCCGTGGGCGGGGACTACCGCTCCGACCAGGCCTCCCCCGACGCCGCCGCGGTGTCCCGCGACGGCGGCGCCACCTGGACCGGCTCCGCACGACCCCCGGCCGCCTACCGTTCGGGGGTGACCTGGCTGCCGTACTCCTCGCGCGCGGCGATCGCGGTCGGACCGTCCGGCAGCGACCTGAGCCTGGACGGCGGCCGGATCTGGCGGACCTTCGACTCCGGGTCGTACGACACCGTCGACTGCGCCCCGGACCTGGGCTGCTGGGCCGCGGGTGAGCAGGGACGCGTCGCACGCCTGGGGATCAACTTCGGCGGCGGGGCCCCTGGCTCGTAGTCTGCGTTCGTGAACCGCAGACGCCGCAAGAAGCTGAGCCGAGCCCTCGTGCGGGCCGCGAGGAGCGGTGAGACCGGGACCGTGCGCCGGCTCCTGCGGCGCGGCGCCTCCCCCGAACTCCCGGACGCTGACGGGACGACACCGCTGTACGCGGCGTCGGTCCACGGCGCGGCGGACGTGGTGGGGCTGCTGCTCACGGCGGGGCCCTGCCCGACACCGAGAGCGGCCACGGGGACGAGGGCACACCCCTGTGCGGGGCCGCGTGCTGGGGGCACACCGGGACGGTGCGCCGGCTGCTCGCCCAGGGTGCCGATCCCCGCCTGCGCGAGGACCACGGCACGGGGCTCACGCCGCTCGAATGGGCCGGGCGCGGCCCGTACCCGGAGACGGCGGCGCTGCTGCGCGCCGCGGCGGACTCCCGTCCGCCCACGGCCGGGTAGGACGGCCAGGCGGCACGGCGCGCCGGTACGGTCCCGCACCGCGGGACCGTACCGGCGCGCCGCCGGACGTCCTGGTTACGCGACCGGGCGGGGGCGTCCCCGTCCACGGGTGAGGCTGTAACCGGCGATGCCCGCGAGCGCGCCCAGCACGCCCCCTGCCGCGGTCCAGATCCAGCGGTCGGACCACCAGCCGCCGCCCCAGCCGTCCTCGGGCTGGGCCAGCCCGGCCGGCACCGGCGAGGCGCTCGGGTCGGCCTCGTCGGACTCCTCCGTGGCGGAGGCGGACGGCACGGCGTTGGGGTCGAGGGTGGCCCCGGCCTTGGCGACGGGGGTGAGCGGGGCGGCGAGTTCGCCGTCGACGGCCTTGGAGCCGCCCGCGTCCGTCGAGGTGGTGCCGACCTGTGCCTGGACCGGCAGGCCGAGGTCCTCGTCCGGGAGCCGCAGCACGGTCAGGCGGATGTAGTACGCGCCCGGGAGCGGGTCGTCGGCCCATGCCTCGGACCACGCACGCACGGTGCGCAGCCGGCAGCTCAGCTCCAGCTGGGTGTCCTGCGCGGACGCCGTCCTGGTCGGCTTGCCCGCGGTGCACGCCTGACGTCGGCGCAGGCCGTCGTAGACGTCGAGCTGCCAGGTCTGGTCGCCGTGCCGGCTCGCGGACTCCGGCAGGCCGACCGTCGCGGAGACCGTGGGCACCTCGCCCACCGCGGCCGGGAACACCCAGTACAGGTAGTCGCCGGTGGAGGCGCCGGCCGGGACGGTCCGCACCCCCGGCCGGAGGTTCCCGGCGGTCCGGAAACCGGTGCCGGGCTGGACGGTCTCCTCGGTGGCCCCCGTTCCGCTCACACCCGGGCTGGGCGTGGCGTCGTCCGCGGCGGCGGTGCCCGCTCCGGCGGCGAACAGGGCCGCGCCCGCGAGCAGTACGGCGGCCGCCCGGCGCGCCGTTCGGATGGTACGCATCAGTTGGTCCTCCAGACGGCGACGCGCCAGCGCGAGATCCAGCCCCACAGCACACCGGCGACGAGGCCGGTCACGACCAGCAGGGCCAGCAGCCACCAGCCGCGGCCCAGGCCGAAGGAGGCGACGTCGGACGGCTCGTCGGGCGAGGAGACCAGGTCGACGCTGAGTTCGAGCGGCAGGCCCGGGGTGCGCTTCACGGCGTCCGGGGCGGAGAAGGAGTTGCTGACCTCGATGCACACCGTGCGGGCGGCCGCGGCGTCGTCGTCGTCGCGCTCCGGCCAGGCGTAGCGCAGACCGGAGGAGATGACGTCGGTGCGTCCGCTGCCCGCTTCCGAGCCGCGGACGAGTTCCCGGCCGCCGGAGGTGACGGCCCGTACGAGGACGCCGTAGTCGCGGTTGACGGCGCGGTCGGCGCCGACGCTGACGGAGGCGCGCAGTTCCTGGCCGTCGGTGACGCTCACCCGGTACCAGCGGTGCTCGGTGAACGCCTCGCGGTCGCTGTAGACACCGGCCCCGAGCAGCGGGGCGTCGGCGCAACGGTCGGCGCCCTGGGTCACGGTGGGGGTGACGACCACGTTGTCGGCGGAGCGGTCGACGAGTTGCTTGATGCGGTCGGAGAGCTGGTCGGCGTGGTCGACGGCGGTGTAGGTACCGCCGGTCGCCTCGGCGATGCAGCTCAGCTGCTCGCGGATCTTGGTGTTGGGCACCAGGCCGAGGGTGTCGACGACCAGGTGGGTGCCCTCGGCGGCGAGTTCACGCGCGACCTCGCACGGGTCGAGCGGCTGGCAGGTGTCCTCGCCGTCGGTGATGAGCACGATCCGGCGGGTGCCGTCACCGCCCGCGAGGTCCTTGCCCGCGGCCTGCAGGGCGGGGCCGATCGGCGTCCAACCGGTGGGGGCGAGGGTGGCGACCGCGGTCTTGGCCTCGGTGCGGTCGACGCTGCCGACCGGGTAGAGGGCCTCGGTGTCCTTGCAGCCGACCACCTTGTCCTTGCCGGGGTAGTTGGCGCCGAGGGTGCGTATGCCGAGCCGGACCTCGTCCGGTACGGCGTCGATGACCTCGTTGAACGCCTGCTTGGCCGCCGACATGCGGGACCTGCCGTCGATGTCGTTGGCCCGCATCGAGCCGCTGACGTCGAGCACGAGCTCGACCTTCGGGGCCTCGTGCGCGGTCTCCGGCCCGTCGTCCGCGGCGGCCGGCGCCGCGGCCGGGAAGAGCGCGGTGGCGAGGGTGGCCGCGAGGCCGCACAGCCCCACCGCCAGCCGTTTGCTTGTGATCATTGGCGGATCCTATGGAAGATCCGACTCCGCCCCCAACTCGGCCCGGACCGCTCTTCCGTGACCCTCCCCGCAGCGGACCACGCTTCGGGCCCGGGACACCGCGCTGACCAGCGACGGTCGAGGGTCATCGCTCTCGTCCGGCTCGGCCGACCTACCTGATGGGCCGTCAGGTGCAGCCCGCCCCACCGCCGCCACATCTGCGGGACCACGCCGGCCACTTCCCGGCATCCATAGCGTCCCATTGACGATAAGTGGCGCCTCGTGCCAGGCTGACGCGGCATCACGCCGGAGATCCGTCCTGAACCGGCAGCCCCCGGGATGCCCCGGGACCGCCGCGTTCGACCAGGACAGCGCTCGCCCTGCACTCGCCGTTCGGCCCGTCCCGCACGTGCCGCCGGACCACCTGGAGGACGCCCGTGGCCCACACCCCCACACCCCATCCCCACCTGGACGCGCGGGCCGCAGACCGGGCCGCCGGGGTGTTGCTCGGCGCGGCCGTGGGCGACGCGCTGGGTGTGCCCTACGAGTTCAAGGCGACGCTGAGTGAGGATCAGCAGCCGCGGATGATCGGCGGCGGCTTGGGGCCGTACGAGCCGGGCGAGTACTCCGACGACACCCAGATGCAGGTCTGCATCGCCCAGGTGGCGGCGACCGGAGCGGATCTGCGCAGCCCCGAGGCCCTGGACGCGATCGCCGCCAACTTCCAGGGCTGGCTGAGCGACGGCGCCAGCGACGTCGGCAACCAGACCAGCCTCGTCCTGAGCACCGCTGCCCGCGCCCCCGGGCCGGCGGGCACGGCGATGCGGGAGGCCGCCCGCGAGTACACCGCAGGCAACGCGCGCAGCGCCGGGAACGGCTCGTTGATGCGGACCGGGATCGTCGCCCTCGCACACCTCGGTGACCCCGCCGCGATGACCGAGGCCGCCATCGCCGTCGGCGCGCTCACCCACCCCGACCCCGACTGCGCCGACGCCTGCGTGCTGTGGTGCTCCGGCATTCGCACCGCGGTGCTGTACGGCACCTTCGACGGCGTACGCGAAGGCCTGGACCTGCTCCCGCCCGAGCGCCGGGAGACATGGGCGAAGCGGCTGGACGAGGCCGAGGCCCACCCGCCGCACCACTTCGGCAACAACGGCTGGGTCGTCCACGCGCTCCAGGCCGCCTGGTCGGCCATCACCCGCACCGCGGTGCCCGAACTGAACCCCGCCGAAGGTGACTTCCCCGCCCGGCACCTGCGCCTCGCCCTGGAGGCGGCGGTGCGCGCCGGAACGGACACCGACACCGTCGCGGCGATCGCGGGCGCCCTGCTCGGCGCGCGCTGGGGCTGCTCCGGCATCCCGCTGGAGTGGCAGCAGGCCGTCAACGGCTGGCCGGGGCTCACGGGCGCCGACCTGGTCCGGCTGGCCGTGCTCACCGCTCGGGGCGGGAACGACGACGACGCCGGCTGGCCCTCGGCGCCGTGTTTGCCGGCCGGTGGCCACCCCGGCTTCGCCGTCCCCCACCCGCACGACGACGGGGTGGTCCTGGGCAACCTGGCCCTGGCCCAGGGCACCGAGCCGGTCGACGTCGACGCCGTGGTCTCGCTCTGCCGCGTCGGTTCGGACCCGCTCCTGCCGGGCACACCCGACGTCGAGCAGGTCCGCGTCTGGCTGGTCGACAGCGAGGGAGCGAACGCCAACCTCCACCACGTCGTGGACCAGGCCGCCCGCCAGGTGCTGCGGCTGCGCCAGGAGGGCAAGCGGGTCCTGCTCCACTGCCACGCCGGGCAGAGCCGCACCCCGGCCGTCGCCGCCGTCTACAGCCACCTGGCCAAGGGCACCGATGCGGAGAGCGCGCTGCGGGACCTGCGCCGGGCGCTGACCGGTGGCTGGCACCTCCACGCGCACCCCGAACTCCAGTCCGCGGTCCACGATCTGACCGCCCCGGCGGCGGCCGCCGGAGCCCGGATCGGCGAGGGCAGGCGGGAGGCGTCCGATCTCGAACCCGACGCCGGGCAGCGGTCCCGGTGGGATCGCCACCCCCGCTGGTGAGCCACGCCCCGTGCCGAAACCCCCGTCCCCGGTCCCGCGTGACACCGGGGCCGGGGACGGGGCCGGGGCGGTGGCCGGCTGGACATGGACCCGCCTGCCTCCGGGCCGTCGCGGTACGGTGCGTTCTGCACATTGCAAAGCGTCCCCAACATGCTTTGCCAGGCCCTGACGTCATGACAAACTACGCGGGGATCAGCGGTGTTGGAGGGGATGGACCGTGACTGAAGCGCGGGCGGCAAGCGCTCCCACCGTGCTGCGGGTGGTGCTCGGCAGACGCCTCCAGGACCTCCGCGAGAGGGCCGGCCTCTCCTACGAGCAGGCGGCCCGCGCCCTGGACGTCACCCACGCCACGGTCCGCCGCATCGAGAAGGCCGAGGTGGGCCTGCGCATCCCGTACGTGGAGAAGCTGCTCCTCACCTACGGCGTCACCGAGCCCGCCGAGATCGCCAACTTCCTGGAACTGGCCCGCGAGGCCAACCGTCCCGGCTGGTGGCACCGCTTCCGTGACGTGCTCCCCGAGTGGTTCAGCGCCTTCGTCAGCCTGGAGGGCGCCGCCGAGCTGATCCGCGCCTACGAACCGCACTACGTCCCGGGGCTGCTGCAGACCCCGCAGTACGCGGAGGCCGTGCTGCGCGCGGGGCGGCCGCACGCCTCGCGGGAGGAGGTCGAGCGCGGCGTCGCGCTGCGCATGCAACGGCAGGCGCTGCTCACCCGCGACGACCCGCCGCTGCTGTGGGTCGTGATGGACGAGACGGTGCTGCGCCGCCCCATCGGCGGCCCCGAGGTGATGCGCCTGCAGATCGACCGCCTGATCGAGGCGTGCGGGATGCCCCAGGTGCGACTGCAGGTGCTGCCCTTCGCGTCGGGGCCGCACCCGGCGATGTACGGCCCGTTCCACATCTTCCGCTTCCCGCTGCCGGAACTGCCGGACATCGCGTACGCGGAGAGCCTGATCGGCGCCGTCTACCTCGACGAACGCGAGGACGTCTCACGGTTCCGCGAGGCCCTGGACCGGATGAGCGCCCAGGCCCTGCCCGCGGGCCCCACCCGGGAGTTCCTGGAGGAGGCACGGGGCCGGCTGTGAGGCCGGGCGCCGTGCCGTCCACCGGTCAGCGGGGCATCGCCGCCAGCTTCGCCGCGAGGCTCTCGACGCGGTCCCGCCAGACGTCCAGCGCCAGGGCGGGGGGCACCTCGGGGACGCCGGTCTGGGTGAGGACCAGTCGCGCGCCGTGCCCGGTGCCGCGGGTCAGCTCCCAGCGCACGGTGCCCTCGTGGCGGCCGTGGAGGTCCCAGGGGTAGGCGAGCGCCTCCTTCGGGCGCAGTTCGCTCACCGGTCCGGGGGCGAAGTCGCCCACAACGAAGCCACGCGGCACGGGTCCGCCCACCTCGGGCGCGGACACCCCGCCGAGCAGGGTCTTCCACACCGTGGCCGCGGGCTGGGTCAGCTGCCGCTCGAAGCGGACCTTCCAG
Source organism: Streptomyces sp. NPDC001902 (assembly GCF_042891295.1). NCBI lineage: Bacteria > Bacillati > Actinomycetota > Actinomycetes > Kitasatosporales > Streptomycetaceae > Streptomyces > Streptomyces sp. NPDC001902. The sequence continues at coordinate 103,037 of NZ_JBIATA010000014.1, forward strand.
CCGACCGGCAGCTCCTCCACGGTGCCGTGGTCGAGACCGAACTCCTTGACGTAGCGCTCGTGGGCCGCTTTCATGTCGCCCGGCCCGGGCACCGGCTCGCCCTCCAGCTCGGGGTCGATGCCGGCGATGCAGGCGTCCCAGCCTGCGGCGAAGCTGGCGGCGCCGGGGCGGTCGCCGAAGGTGTGGGTCAGGGTCAGCACCGAGCCCAGGGACTCCGGCACCAGCTCCCAGCGCAGCAGGTCCTCGCCCCAGGTGTAGGCGATGACGTGCGGCGGGTCCCACTCGGTGACCTGGCCGTCCATGGCCTCGCCCTCGCCGTGCCGGAAGGGGAAGCGCACCTTGCCGCCCACTCGCGGCTCCATCTCCACGTCGGAGGGGAACCACTTCGACAGGTGCCCCGGCTCGGTCAGGGCCCGCCACACCTTCTCCCGCGGGTGCGCGAGCCGCCGCTCCATCCGCAGCGCGGTCCGGCCGTCCGCGGTGGTCAGCGTCTCGCCGGTGTCCGTGGTCATGGCTCCTCCATCTCGTCGGGCATGGCGTCCAGATGCCGCTCCAGCGCGTCCAGGCCGGTGCCCCACAGCCTGCGGTAGGGCGCGAGCCAGGCGTCGACCTCCCGCAGGGGCTCGGGGCTCAGCTCGTACCAGCGGCGCTGCGCCTCGGCACGCACCCGGACCAGGCCCGCCTCACGGAGCACGCGCAGGTGCTTGGACGTACCGGGCTGGGTGAGGCCGAGGTGCTCGGTGAGCTCGCCGACGAGGCGGGGGCGCTCCAGGAGCAGATCGAGGATCCGCCGCCGCGTCGGCTCGGCCAGCACGTCGAAGGGTATGGACACGTTCCCCAATATACTCCTCAGGCTATATACCCACAACGGCATGCGCGCGCGGCGGGCACGCGCCCGGGCCTCGTCGCGCCCTGGTGCGCGCCCCCGACGGTGGGTCAGAATGTCCGCCGTGACGATCACCACCGCCGAGGCGGACAAGGTCCTGGCCGACAACTTCGCGCCCTGGGTGCAGGACCTCGGGCTCTCCGTCGAGGAGACCGGGGAGCGGCACGCCGTGCTGCGGCTGCCCTGGTCGGACCGGCTGGCCCGGGAGGGCGGCGCGCTGTCGGGCCAGGCGCTGATGGCCGCCGCCGACACGGCGACCGTGATCGCGGTGTCCGCGGCCCGCGGGGGCTACGGGCCGATGACGACCATCCAGCAGTCCACGACCTTCCAGCGGGCGGTCATGGGCACCGACGTCCTGGTCACGGCGCGCGTCACCAAGCTCGGGCGGCGGCTGGCGTTCATCGACGTCGAGCTCACCCCCGAAGGCGCCGTCGAACCCGCGGCGCAGGCGACCACGGTCTACGCCTTCCCCGGCTGAGGCGGCCGAGGCAGCTGGAGCGGCTGGGGCGGCTGGGGGCGGCTGGGGGCGCCCCGGTAGACCCCCGCAGACCCCCACCCGCCCGCTTTTCACCGTATCGAGTCGAATTCCCCCTCACGCGCGGCGTGGTGGTGCGACAACCCAGTCGGCCCGGGCAACCATTGACCATTCGTCAGATAATCGGTTTTCGGGCTGGAGCGACGTGACTCGACGACCCCGCCGGGTGCGCCTGGCGATCTCCGCGACGCTGGCGTGGAGCGCCGTGCTCGGCGGCGCCGGCGGGGCCGCCGCCGCGGTCGCCGGGGACGGGCTGCGCTACGGCGCGACCACCCGGCTCGCCTCGGGCGTGGACTACCGGACGTTCACCTACCGGGGAGCCCACGGCACGGCCCGCGGGCACCTGCTGACGGTGGACCTGCGCACGCCGGGCGTCACGGTGGACCTGCTGCACCCCGGTGTCGTCGCCGGACGCGGCACGGTCTCGGGGCTCGCCGACGCCGCGGGCGCGGTGGGCGGCATCAACGCCGACTTCTTCAACATGAGCGAGGCCCAGCACCCCGGGGTGCCCGCGACCGGTGCCGCGGTCGGCCCGGCGGTCGCCGCGGGACGGGCCCTGAAGTCGGCGGTGCCGCCGGCCCAGCGCTTCGGCCCCAAGCTGCCGCCCGGCGCGACCACCGAGGACGTCCTCGCGGTCGGCACCGACCGGATCGCCCGGCTCGACCGGCTCCGGCTGGCCGGCTCGGTCAGCTTCGAGGAGGGCACGGTGCCGCTCGCCGGCCTGAACCAGTACGCGCTCCCGGTCGGCGGCGTCGGCCTGTACACCTCGGACTGGGGCAGCGCCTCCCGGCTCCGCGCCGGCTGCGGCGACGACACCAGGCGCGCGGCGCCCTGCAGCAACGACACCTACGAGGTCATGGTCAGCCAGGGCGAGGTGGTGGGCGTCGGCGAGGGCCCCGGAGAGGGCGAGATCCCGCCCGGCGCGGTGGTCCTCGTCGGCCGAGAGGCGGGGGCGGAGGCGCTGCGCCTGCTGGAGCCCGGCGACGCGGTCGACGTGCAGCAGCGACTGGTGGCCTCCGCGTACGACGGCGGGTACAGCTTCGCCGTCGGGGGCTACCCGATCCTGCGCTACGGCTACCCCGTGGACGGCCTGGAGAACGGCGTCACGGCGACCCGCACCGCCGCGGGCTTCGGCGACGACGGGCACGTGATGTACCTCCTGGCGCTGGACGGGAAGGCCGAGTCGGGCGCCGGCCTCACGGTCCGTGAACTCGCCTCCCTGATGTCCGGCATCGGCGCCCAGGCCGCCGTCAACCTCGACGGCGGCGGCTCCTCCACCCTCGTCACCCGCGCCCCCGGCGCGTCCCGCGTCAAGGTCCGCAACCACCCGGCGGGCGGCACGGAACGCCTCGTCGCCAACGGCATCGGCGTCTTCACCACCGGCGGCCCACAGCGCCGCGGCCGGACCCTGGACCCGGCCGGACTCGGCATCGAGGAGTTCCCGCATGTGCAGGGCCCCCCGCCGGTCGAGGCCGTGGTGGACGTGCACCCCTGGGGGTGAGGACCGCTGGACCGCCTGCCCTTCAGCCCCCCAGGCCCGGCGCGCCCCAGAGGGGGAACCAGCGGCCCAGGTCCTCCTCGAGGCGGAGGTCGTTCCCGAGCAGGGCCTTGACCTGGAGCTCCAGGGGGTTGTCGCGCTTCTCCCCCGGAAGCGGGGCGAACGGGTAGAACGAGCCTCGTTTGTAGAGGTAGACCAGCGCCAGCGACCGCCCGGCGTCATCGCGGAAGGCGGCCAGGGAGCAGAGCAGCTGGGGGCCGAAGCCGTGCCCCTCCAGGGCCGAGTTGACCGCGTGGAGGTCGCCGACCAGGGCCGGCAGGTCCTCGGCCGGACGCCGGACGACCAGCCATGTGTACCCGTACGCGTCGCGGACGGACTCCACCGGCACGGCGCCCTGGCCGGTGTCCATGTCGAGGAGCGCCCGCACGTCCTGCTGGACCTCGGCGAACGCGCCGCCCTCCACGGCGGCGAAGCACACCGAGCCCACGCCGGTGGGCCGGAAGCCGGCTGCGGCCTCCAGGGTCACGGCCGCCGAGGGGAGCCCGAACAGCTGGTCCAGGTCGGGTCTGACGGGCTTGCTGCGGCCGAGCAGCGCGTCCAGGAACCCCATCAGCGCCGTCCCAGCTCGACGGAGATCCGGCCGAGCTGCGCCAGCCGCTGCTCCAGCGTGGGATGCGTGGACAGCAGCTGGGCCAGGCTCTGGCCGCCGGCGAGGGCCGGGACGAAGTAGAAGGCGTTGAAGGGCTCGGCCTTGCGCAGGTCCTCGGTGGGGATGCGGGCCATCTGCCCGGAGACCTTGGTCAGCGCCGAGGCCAGGACGGAGGGCCGCCCGGTGAGCAGCGCGGCGGAGCGGTCGGCGGACAGCTCGCGGTAGCGGGACAGCATCCGGGTCAGCAGGAAGCTGACGCAGTACACGAGCGCGCTGACCAGCGGGATCAGGATGACCACGATCGCGGTGCCCGGGTCGCGGCTGTTGCGGCCGAGGCCGCCCCACAGTCCGATGCGGGTGACCACCCCGGCGAGGACGCCCAGGAAGGAGGCGATCGTCATGACCGCCACGTCCCGGTGGGCGACGTGGGAGAGTTCGTGGGCGATGACGCCCTCCAGCTCCTCGGGCTCCAGCCGGCGCAGCAGGCCGGTGGTGGCGCACACCAGGGCCGCCTTCTCGTTGCGTCCGGTGGCGAACGCGTTGGGGACGTCGCTGTCGGCGATCGCGACGCGGGGTTTGGGCATGTCGGCCAGGGCGCAGATCCGGTCGACGACGCCGTGCAGTTCGGGGGCCTGCTCGGGCGTGACCTCGCGGGCGCCCATGCTGAAGGCGGCGATCCGGTCGCTGAACCAGAACTGGGCGATGAACAGCCCGCCCGCGACGATCAGGATCAGTGGCCAGGCACCGCGCAGCAGGGCCAGCAGGACGCCCACGAACACGACGTACAGCAGCCCGATCATGAACATGGTGACCACCATGCGGGTGGTCAGCCCCCGGTCGGGGGCGAAGCGGGTCCTGTCCATGGCCCCTCCCGTTCCTCCGGGCCGCCGGCCGCGGCTTCGTGCTCCGCTGTCGATTGTGCCTCCGCCGGCACGTGAACGGCGGGGGCGCAGGCGCGGCCGGCCCGGAGTGATCAGCCTGCCGGGTCGAGCGTGAGCTTGCCGTAAGTACGGCGGGCCCGCAGGTCCTCGTGGGCGCGGGTGACCTCGGAGAGCGGGTACCTGCCGCCCTCCTGCGGCTTCAGCCGTCCGCCGGCCGTCATGGCCAGCAGGTCGGCCATCGGCTCGCGGTACATGCCGGGGCGCCCCAGGCAGTGCATCAGCCAGAAGCCGACGACGGCCCGGGAGCGGCCCATGAGCTGCGCGGCCTGCACCGGGGTCGGGGGGACGCGGGAGGCGAGTCCGTACGTCACCAGGCGGCCGAAGGGGGCGAGCGCGGCCAGCGAGGCGTCGAAGACCGGGCCGCCGGTCATCTCCAGCACGATGTCGACCTTCTTGCCGCCGTTGGCCTCGACGAGCCGCTCCTTCAGCCCCGCGGCGTCCGTGGCGTCCGCCTCGATCGCGACGTCCGCGCCGAGCTCCAGCGCGAGGTCGCGCTTGTCCTTGGAGGAGGCGGTGGCGATGACCCGTCCCGCACCGAACTCCTTGGCGAGCTGCACGGCGAGCGAGCCGGTGCCGCCCGCGGCGGCGTGCACGACCACCGACTCGCCCTCGGCCATGCGGGCCGAGGTGCGCAGCAGGTGCCAGGCGGTGAGGCCCTGGACGACCAGGGCGAGGGCCTGGCCGTCGGTGACGCCCTCGGGCACGTCGTGGGCGAGGTACTCCTCGACGACGGCCTTCTCGGCGTAGCCGCCGTTGTCGGTCAGGGCGACCACGCGGCGGCCGCCGGCGGTGCGGCCGACCACCTCGGCGCCGGGCACGAGGGGCAGGGTGGCCTTGGAGAGGTAGGAGTTCTCCACCAAGTGCGTGTCGGCGTAGTTGACCCCCGCCGAGGAGACCTCGACCAGCAGTTGCCCCGGCCCCGGCACGGGATCGGGCAGCTCGACCTGCCGCAGCACCTCCGGCCCGCCGAATTCGGTGATCTGGATCGCGCGCACCGCGACTCCCTCCGCGTACGTACCAACGTCGTCCGGGTCACGATAGCCCGTAACACCGACCAGTCGGTATGTGACTTTCCCCGGAGCACCGGAAGAATGTGGGGCACCCGAGCACCGCACGTGTCCTCCGTCCCTCGTCCGCCCCCGCAGGGAGAGCCCATGCTCAGGCGCAGCAAGCTGTTCGGCCGCAAGACGCGGATCACCTTCGCCCTCCCCGTCGACCACCCGCCCGGCACCGTGAGCGTGGTCGGCGACTTCAACGGCTGGGAGCCCGGCCGGCACACCCTCGTCCCCCGCCGCGACGGCACCCGCACGGTGTCGGTGATCCTCCCGGCGGGCGTGCACCGCTTCCGCTACCTCGCCACCGATGCGATCTGGTTCGACGACGAGTCGGCCGACCGCGTGGACGACCAGGGCAGCCTCCTGGAGCTGTAGGCCGTCCCGCGCGCCGGGGCGCCGTCCGGCCCCGCCCCGTACCACGGGGCGGCCGGACGCGCCGCCGGATGAGCGGTACGGGTCACCGCACCGTATGGTCGTGCGTAGGTACGGCCGGGGCTGCGCCGGGGAGCACCTCACGGCAGCGGGCGACCGCGGCGACCGGAAGGGCACGAACGGCATGTGGCGGCGCCTCCCAGTACGTCAGATCGTCGGTGTGGCACCGCTGTTGCTGGTGGCCCTGATCGTCCTGCGGCAGTGGCCGATGGTGGACGCCGGTACCGACCGGCTGGGTTCCGCCGACGCCGAGTGGCTGCTGGCGGCCGGGGCCGCGACGCTGCTCGCCTGGGTGTGCTCGGCGGCCGCCCAGCAGGGCGCCGTGCTGGAGCAACTGCCCACGGGACGCCTGCTGGCCACCCAGTTCGCCGCGTCCGCGGCCAACCACATCCTCCCGGCGGGGGTCGGCGGCAACGCCGTCAACCTGCGCTTCCTGCTGCGCTGCGGCCTCTCCCCCAGTCGTTCCGCGGCCGCGCTGACCGTGCGGGCGCTGGCGGCCTGCGTGGTGCGCATCGGGCTGCTGGCGGTCCTGTTCGCGGCCTTCCCGCACGCCCTCGACCTGCGCAAGGTCGTGCCCGGGCGGCCCGGTCCGACCGTCGCCCTCGTGGCCGGCGCGGCGCTCTGCCTGGTCCTGGTGGTCCTGCTGTCGGTGCGCCACGTCCGCCGCACCGTCCGCTCGTTCCTCGGCACGGTCGCCACCGACGTCCGCGCGGTGCATGGCCGTTCCGCGCGGGTGGCGGCGCTGTGGGCGGGTTCCCTGGCCTTCCCGGTGATGCACGCCGCGGTGCTGGTCGCGGTCGTACGGTCGCTGCACGCGCCGGTGCCGGCCGCGCACGTCGCGGTGGCGTACCTGGCGGGCAGCGCGGCGGCGGCCCTGCTGCCGACCCCGGGCGGAATCGGCTCGCTGGACGTGGCCCTGGTGCTGGCGCTGGTCACCGCGGGGGCCACCGGCGTGGCGGCGACCTCCGCGGTGCTGGCGTACCGCATCGTCACCGTATGGTTGCCCCTGCTCCCCGGTGTGCTGGTGCTGGCCGCGCTGGTCCGCCGGCGGGTGCTGTGAACCGTCCGGGGAGGGAAGTCCAGTGCGCGTCCTGATCGGTCTCGTCGGGGCGCTGGTCGTCGCCGGGACCTTCTCTTCGGTGCTGCGCACGCTGGTGATCCCGCGGCCGACCCGGTCCAGCTTCACGCGCCTGGTGCACGCGGCGGTCCACCTGCCCTTCCAGTTCGTCGCGGACCGCTGCCGGACGCCCGAGGCCAAGGACCGTGTCCTCGTCCCGGTGGCCGCGGTGTCCATCCTCGCCAACCTGATCGGCTGGCTGGTCGCGTTCTGGGCGGGGTACGCCATGCTGCAGGCGGCGGTCAGCGACCTCGCCCCGATCGACGCGCTGCGGGAGGCGGGGTCGTCACTGTTCACGCTGGGCTTCGCCAGCAGCCACCACGTCGACCTCACGGTGATCGACTTCATCGCCGCCGCGACCGGCCCGATCACCATCGGCCTCCAGATCGGCTACCTGCCGACCCTGTACGCCGCCTACTCGCGCCGCGAGGCGGAGGTGACCCTGCTGCAGGCCCGGGCGGGCAACCCGCCGTGGGGGCCGGAGATCCTCGCCCGCTACGCCCAGATCGGGCTCACCGACAGCCTCACCGAGCTGTTCCGCAACTGGGAGCGGTGGGCGGCGGAAGTGAGCGAGAGCCACACCAGTTACACGGTGCTCAGCCGGTTCCGCTCGCCGCAGCCCGACCGCAGCTGGCTGATCGCGCTGCTCGCCGTCATGGACGCCGCCGCCATGCAACTCGCCCTCAACCCCGGGCGCCCGCAGGCCGAGGCCCGGCTCGCCCTGCGGGCCGGCTTCGTCTGCCTGCGCGACATCGCCGCGATCTGGCGGATCCCGTACGACGCCGACCCCTCGCCCAACGCGACCATCAGGCTGCCGTACGAGGAGTTCGCCGCGGCGGTCGCCCACGCCGCGGCCAACGGCTACCCGCTGGAGCGCACCCCCGAGGAGGCGTGGCCGCACTTCCGCGGCTGGCGGGTCAACTACGAGGAACTGGCCTACCGTTTCGCCTACCTCTTCGACGCGGTCCCCGCCCCCTGGTCCGGCCCCCGCCGCACCATGGAGGAGACCGTCACCCCGGTCACGCCGGTCGACCGCAAGCCGGCCGCCCGGGAGTAGCGGCGGCCCGGCCGCCGGCGGGCGCGGCAGGGGCGTTACGGTGACCACCGTGCCCATCAGCCCCGGCCCGACGGCCGTCACCCGCCCCGCGCGGCCCGCGGACCTGCCGCACCTCCTGCGGTGGGAACGCGACTACATGCGTGCCGTGGAACCCGCCGCCGAGGCGGCCTGGACCGAGGCGATCGACCTCAACCTCGGCCTGTGGGTGGAGTGCCTGGACCGCACCCTCGTGCTGGAGGCCGGCGGCGGGCCGGGCGGCTCGATGATGTGGATGCCGGCGGACGACGGCAAGGCCCTGCTGGTCGGCCTGCACGTGGTGCCCGCCCTGCGGCGCCGCGGCTTCGGCCGCCTCCTCCTCGACGCGTTCGCCGCGCAGGCCCGCGCGGCCGGCCACGGGACGCTGACGCTCGGCGTCCACCGCGTCAACCCGGCCCTCCACCTCTACGAGGGCGCGGGCTACCACCGCACGGGCGAGGACGGCGACTACCTCCTGCTGGAACGCCCCTCGGCGCCCTGACCGGCCCCCGGACCCCTCACGTCGCCGGCACCGACTGGGGCGGCACCGGGCCGACGTAGCGGGCGGCCGGACGGATGATCTTGCTGTCCTCGGCCTGCTCCAGGACGTTGGCGCACCAGCCCACGACACGGGCGCAGGCGAAGGTGGGGGTGAACATCTCGCGCGGCAGGCCGCACAGCTCCATGACGACGCCGGCGTAGAACTCGACGTTGGTGTGGAGTTCACGGCCGGGCTTGAGCTCGGCGAGGATCGCCTCGACCCGCGCCTCGACCTGGACGGCGAGGTCGACGAGCGGGCCGCCGAAGGACCGGGCGATCTCCTTGAGCATCCGGGAACGGGGGTCCTCGGTGCGGTACACGGGGTGGCCGAACCCCATGATGCGGTCGCCCGCCAGGACGCGTTCACGGATCCACGGGTCGATGCGGTCCGGGGTGCCGATGGCGTCCAGGGTGTCCAGGGCCCGGCTCGGGGCGCCGCCGTGCAGCGGGCCGGACAGCGCGCCGACGGCGCCGGTGAGGCAGGCGGCGAGGTCGGCGCCGGTCGAGGCGATGACGCGGGCGGTGAAGGTGGACGCGTTGAAGCCGTGGTCCACGGTGGAGATCAGGTACCGCTCGACGGCCCGGGCGCGGGCCGGGTCGGGCTCCTCGCCGGTGAGCATGTACAGGTAGTTGGCCGCGAACGGCAGGTCGTCGCGCGGTTCCACCGGCTCCAGGCCCTGACCGAGCCGGTACAGGGCGGTCAGCAGCGTGGGCACGACGGCGGTCACGGTGAGCGCGTCGGACAGCCGACGCTCCGGGTCGATGTCGTACAGCGGGCGGAACCCCTCGGCCGCCCCCAGCAGGGACAGCGCCGAGCGCAGCCCGGCGAGCGGGCCGCTGAGCGCTCCGGAACGGGCGACGGCCGGCAGCGCGTCGCGGACGGCGGCGGGCAGTCGGCGCAGCGGGGCGACGCGCCGGGCGAAGGCGGCGCGCCCGGCGGCGTCGGGCAGCGTGCCGAGCAGCATCAGGTGCCAGACGTCCTCGAAGGTGCGGCTCTGCGCCAGGTCGACGGCCGAGTACTGGCGGTAGTGGTAGAAGCCCTCGGCGCCGCGGACGTCGCCGAGCGCGGTCTCGGTGACGACGACTCCCTTCAGGCCGCGGGGTACGTCGGGGGTGACGGGCATGACGGTCACGGTGGTCCTCCGGTGCTGCTTCGACGGCTCGGCATTGACTCGACCATCCATCATTGATTCAATCCCCGTCAATATTGATTGAATCAATGTATGGTGGGATGGAGTCATGACGACGGAGGAACGGCTGAGCACCCGCGAGGCGGCCGGGCGGCTCGGGGTCAAGCCGGAGACGGTGTACGCCTACGTCAGCCGCGGCCTGCTGAGCAGCCGGCGCGCCCCCGGCGGGCGCGGCAGCACCTTCGACCCCGAGGAGGTCGACGCCCTCGTGCGCCGCAACCGGCGCGCGGCGCAGCCGCCCCCCGAGGACGACGGCACGGGCCCCGTGCGCACCGCGATCACCCTCATCGACGGGGACCGCTACTACTTCCGCGGGGTCGACGCGACGGCCCTGGCCGAGCGGTACGGCTACGAGGAGGTGGCGGAATGGCTGTGGACCGGCGTCCTGCGTTCCGGGGTGCGTTTCACCGCGCCGCCGCAGGCGCTGCAGGCCGCCCGGCGGGCGGTCGGGGTGCTGCCCGGGCACAGCGGCCCGATGGACCGCCTGCGGGCGACCGCCGTCGCGGCGGCCGTGGCGGACCCGCTCCGGTTCGACCTCTCCCCCGAAGCCGTGCTCGGCGCCGCCCGCGGCCTCATCCCCACGCTGGTCCGGGCTCTGCCCTCGGCCGGGACCCCGCACCGGGGAGAGGGCCGGCTGGCCTGGCGGCTGTGGTCCCGGCTGTCCGATCACCCAGCCGACGACGCGTCACTGCGTGCGCTGGACGCGGCGCTCGTCCTGCTCATCGACCACGACCTGGCCGCCTCGACGCTCGCCGTGCGCGTGGCCGCCTCCGCCCGAGCGCATCCGTACGCCGTGGTCTCGGCCGGCCTCGGGGCCCTCGACGGCCCGCTGCACGGGGCCGCGAGCGGCCTCGCCCACCGCATGCTCGCCGAGGTCCTCGACCGCGGCAGCGCGGCGGCCGTCGTCGCCGACCACCTGCGCGCGGGCCGCCGTGTGCCGGGGCTCGGCCACCGCCTCTACCGGGCCGAGGACCCGCGCGCGGTCATGCTCCTGCGGCTGCTCGAGGACGTCCCGTACGCGGAGCGTGCGCTGACCGCCGCCCGCGAGGTGGCCGCCACGACGGCCCGTCACACCCCGGTCCACCCCAACGTCGACCTCGCCCTGGCAGTGCTCTCCGTCTCCGCCGGCATGGTCCCCGAAGCCGGCGAGACGGTCTTCGCGGTCGCCCGGACGGCGGGCTGGATCGCCCACGCCCTGGAGGAGTACGAGGAACCCCCACTGCGCATGCGCCCGAGCGGGCACTACGTGGGCCCGCGCCCTCCGCAGCCGCTGCCCTGAGGCCCGCCGCGGGGGTCCGTCAGCCGAGTTGCGTGGGCATCGGCACCTCGAGGGCGTCGGTGGGGAAACCGGTGGCCGGCGTCCAGTCCGGCGTCGGCGGCGTGCGCGGCACCGGCGATCCGTAGCCCTCGGGGTTCTGCTCGATCGTCGTTCCGGACCCGTGCCCCGGCCGGCCGTCCCGCCCTGGGTGGGGCGCGGCGGCGCGGCCGTCCGCCCGGGCCGGGGCGCTGAGCGCGCAGGGGACGCGGACCGCGTGGGGGAGGCGGATGCCGAGGGCGAGCACGAGGGGGACGCCGACGGGGACGGTGAGTGCGAGGGCGACACCGAGGCCGGGGCCCACGGCTCGGGCGGTGCGGAGGACGTGGCGCCCTCCCCCGGGCATCCGGCCACCGCCGGCGCCGTGAACAGCCCCGCCCCGGCCGCCAGTCCCCACCGGCCCGTTCCGTCGCTCACCGATCCACCCGCCCCGCACCGCTCACCGGCCCCATGACGGGCGCACCACCGGCTCGGCGCGCGGGCGGGGCGGGCGGGCCCGCCACGTCGCAGGCGTTCAGGGCGAGTCCGGGAGGCGCACCTCGTACGCCAGGGCGTCGCCGGCCGCCGGGACGACTTCCACCGCCGCCGCGCGGGCCGCGGCGCGGACGTCGTCCTCGGTCAGGGCGAGGAGCGCCAGCTGCGGGGCCGGGCCGGTGACGACGAGCCGGGCGACCTCCGCCCGCATCGACAGCCGCGCCTTGGACTTGGCCTTGCGGACCGCGGTGATCGCGTCGCGGGCGGTGGCCAGGACGCGCGGGTCGCCGTCGCCGGCGAGCGCCCGCAGGGCGTCCGCGTCGGGCCATTCGGCGCGGTGGACCGAGCCCTCGCGCCACCACGACCAGACCTCCTCGGTGACGAACGGCAGGAAGGGCGCGAACAGCCGCAGCAGGACCGACAGGGCGGTGGACAGCGTCGTGAGGGCGGAGGTGTCGCCGTCGTACGCGCGGCCCTTGACCAGTTCGACGTAGTCGTCGCAGAAGTCCCAGAAGAAGGACTCCACGCGTTCCAGTGCGCGGGCGTGGTCGAAGTCCTCCAGGGCGTCGGTGGCGGCGCGGACGGTCGACGCGAGGGCCGCGAGGAGGGCGCGGTCCAGCGGCGCGGCGACCGCCGGTGCGGTGCCGTCCACGACCGCGCCGGAGGTGACCGCGCCGGAGGTGACGACGAAGCGGCCGACGTTGAGGACCTTGGTGGCCAGGCGGCGGCCGATCTTCATCTGCCCGGTGTCGAAGGCGGTGTCCGTGCCCGGCCGGGCGGCGGCCGCCCAGTAGCGGACGGCGTCGGAGCCGTGCTGCTCCAGCAGGTCGCCCGGGGTGACCGCCTTGCCCCGGGACTTGGACATCTTCTTGCGGTCCGGGTCGAGGATCCAGCCGGAGATCGCGGCGTGCCGCCACGGCAGGACGCCCTGCTCGGCGTGGGCGCGGACGATGCTGCCGAACAGCCAGGTGCGGATGATCTCGTGGGCCTGCGGCCGCAGGTCCATCGGGAAGACCTTGGCGAACAGTTCGTCGTCGGTGCCCCATCCGGCGGCGATCTGCGGGGTGAGCGACGACGTCGCCCAGGTGTCCATGACGTCCGGGTCGCCGGTGAACCCGCCGGGCGCGCCGCGCTGCTCCTCGCGGTAGCCGTCGGGGACGTCGGTGCCGGGGTCGACGGGCAGCGCCGACTCGTCGGGGACCAGCGGCCTGCCGTGGACGGGCTCGCCGGCCTCGTCGAGCGGGTACCAGACGGGGACGGGGACGCCGAAGTACCGCTGGCGGCTGATCAGCCAGTCGCCGTTGAGCCCTTCGACCCAGCTCTCGTAGCGGACGCGCATGTGCTCCGGGTGCCAGCGCAGTTCGCGGCCCCGCTCCAGCAGCCGGTCGCGCAGGGCCTCGTCGCGGCCGCCGTTGCGCAGGTACCACTGGCGGGTGGTGACGATCTCCAGCGGCCGGTCGCCCTTCTCGTAGAACTTGACGGCGTGGACGACCGGTTCGGGCTCGCCCTCCAGGTCGCCGCGCTCGCGCAGCATCCCCACCAGCCGCTCGCGGCCGGTGTGCGCGGTGGCGCCGGCCAGCTCTCCGTACGCCTCACGGGCCTGCGCCGTTCGCAGGGCGGCCGGCGGCGCGGACAGGAAGCGTCCGTCGCGGCCGAGGACCGGGCGGGTGGGCAGCCGCAGTTCGCGCCACCAGGTGACGTCGGTGGTGTCGCCGAAGGTGCAGATCATGGCGATGCCGGTGCCCTTGTCCGGGTCGGCGAGCCGGTGGGCGTGGACGGGGACCTCGACGCCGAAGACCGGGGTCGTGACGCTCGTGCCGATCAGCTCCCGGTAACGCTCGTCGTCGGGGTGCGCGACCAGGGCGACGCAGGCGGGGAGGAGTTCCGGCCGGGTGGTGGCGACGACGACCCGGCCGCCGCCGGGGCGGTGGAAGGCCAGCCGGTGGTAGGCGCCGGGCCGTTCGCGGTCCTCCAGCTCCGCCTGGGCGACGGCGGTGCGGAAGGTGGTGTCCCACAGGGTGGGTGCCTCGGCCGAGTAGGCCTCGCCGCGCGCCAGGTTGCGCAGGAAGGCGCGCTGGGAGGCAGCGCGCGAACGGGCGCCGACGGTCTGGTACGTGAGCGTCCAGTCGACCGACAGGCCCAGGCGGCGCCAGAGTTGCTCGAAGGCCTTCTCGTCCTCGGCGGTGAGCGCCTCGCACAGTTCGATGAAGTTCCGCCGCGAGACGGACTGCTGGTGACTGCCGGGGCGCTCGGGCGGGGTGAAGCCGGGGTCGTACGGGAGCGAGGGGTCGCAGCGGACCCCGTGGTGGTTCTGGACCCGGCGCTCGGTGGGCAGGCCGTTGTCGTCCCAGCCCATGGGGTAGAAGACGGTCTGCCCGCGCATGCGCCGGTAGCGGGCGACGGTGTCGGTGTGGGTGTACGAGAAGACGTGGCCGATGTGGAGCGATCCGCTGGCCGTGGGCGGCGGGGTGTCGATGGAGAAGATCTCCTCGCGCGGCCGCGACCGGTCGAAGCGGTGTACGCCCGACTCGTCCCAGCGCCGCGACCATTTCGCTTCGAGCCCGTCGAGGGAGGGCTTGCCGGGGACGTCGTGGGGACGGGACGGGAGGTTCATGCCGTCCCATGGTAGGCAGGCGGGCCCCCGCGGCCGAACGATTTACCCGCCGGATCGTTCGTGTCACCGATGATTCGGTAACGGACCTTTTTGCTAGGCTCGGACCATGGGTCCCACGGTTTCCGCGCCCGACTTCACCGGGCTGCTGCAGTACGCCAGCCACGCCATGACGAACCGGCTGGCGGCGGCGCTGGCCGAGGTCGGGCTCACCCCCCGCGGGTACTGCGTGCTGCTGCACGCGCTCCCCGGGGAGCTGACGCAGGCTCAACTGGCCGAGGTCTCCCAGCAGGACAAGACCACGATGGTGGTCACCATGGACGAGCTGGAGCGGGCCGGCCTCGCCGAGCGGCACCCCTCCCCCACGGACCGCCGGGCCCGCATCATCACCGTCACCGAAGCGGGCCGGGAGCTCGTCGCCCTCGGCAGGGAGATCACCGCCCGCGTCCACGGCGACCTGCTGGCGGCCCTTCCCCAGGACGAACGGGCGGTCTTCACCTCCGCGCTGCAGCGGCTGGTGGACGGCCATCTCGCCGCGGGCGCGGATTCCCCGCGTCCGGTACGGCGCGCGCGGCAGTCCCGCAAGTAGGCTCGGAACGTGAGCGACAAGGCGGCTTTCGAGCGGGGCACGGACGGTCCCAAGGTGATCGTGGCGGGACTGGACGGATCGGAGTCGTCGTGGCGCGCCGCGGCGTACGCGGCGGGGCTGGCGCGGCGCCAGAGGGCGCTGCTGGCGATCGTGTACGTGCAGCCGGTCCTGGCGGCGGGGGCCGCCTTCGGCGCCCCGGTCGCGGAGGCGACCGCCGAGATCGCCGACGAGCTCAAGGCGGAGATAGAGAAGGCCGCTTCACGCTTCCAGTCGGTGTCCAGTCTGCGCTGGGAGTTCCACACCTTCACGGGCGACCCGTTCAGCGGGCTGTCCCAGGCCTCCGACGAGCTCAAGGCCGACGCGGTCGTGGTCGGCGCCTCCGAGAAGGCCGGGCACCGGATCGTGGGCTCGGTGGCGGTGCGGCTGGTCAAGGCGGGCCGCTGGCCGGTGACGGTCGTCCCGTAGGCCCTCGCCCGCCTTGGGCGGTCAGGCCCCGTCGGCGACGTGGATGACGACCTTGCCGCGGCGGTGCTCGTGCTCCAGCGCCTCGTAGGCGGCGCGGGTCTCGGCGAGCGGCACCACGCGGTCGACCCGCGGGGTGAGCTTGCCGCCGTCGATGAGCCGGGAGACCGCCTCCAGGCCCGTCCGGTCCGGCTCGACGACGAAGAAGACGCCGCGGGCGCCGTGCGCGCGGGCGCTCTCCTCGTCCGGCGGGGACACGATGCTCACCAGCAGCCCGCCGGGGCGCAGCACCGACCAGGAGCGGTCCTGCGTGGCGCCGCCGACGGCGTCGAAGACGACGTCCACGTCCGCCACCTCGTCCTCGAAGCGGCTGCCGGCGTAGTCGACGACCCGCTCCGCGCCCAGTCCGGCGACGAATCCCGCGTCGCGCGCGGCGGCGGTCGCCGTGACCCGCGCGCCGAGCGCGGCGGCGATCTGGACGGCGAAGGAGCCGACGCCTCCCGCCGCGCCGTGGACCAGCACGTGCCGGCCCGGGGTGACCCCTGCGTGCCGGGCGAGCGCCTGCCAGACGGTGAGCGCGGCGAGCGGGACCGAGGCGGCCGTGTCGTGGTCGAGACGCCGGGGCTTGGCGGCCAGGATGCCCGCGGGGAGGGTGACGAACTCGGCAGCGGCACCGTCGTGGACGAAGGGGATCAGTGCGTAGACGGCGTCCCCGACCCTCGGGGTGATCACCCCGGGGCCCACCCCGGCGACCACGCCGGAGACCTCGTGCGAGGGGATCGTGGGGGTGCGGTCGCGGCCCGAGCCGTCGAAGCTGTCGGTCCAGGTCGCGTCCCAGCCGAGCTCCCCGGCCGTCACGGAGGCCGCCCGCACCGCCACCAGCGCCTCACCCGCGTCCGGCTCGGGGCGGGGCACGGTCTCGTAGCGGAGCTGTTCGGGCCCGCCGCGCCGATGCGCCCGTACGGCGTGCATCGTCGTCACCATCGGCCGCTCCCGTGGGTCGCCCCCGCGTCTGACCGGCGGGGGCGACGGACGTCCCCGCTCCCTCCAGCATCCGGCCCCGCCCGGCTCCCGGCATCCCGTTCCGTGGGGCGACGGGGGGACGCGCCGGGAGGGCGGCGTTCGGAATAGCGCAGCGCTGCCCTCGGTTACGGTCAGTGGGTCCCGACCGACGGCACCCGGAAGCAGGTAAGGGAAGCATGAGCACTGTTGAGCTCACCAAGGACAACTTCGACGAGGTCGTGGGCAACAACGACTTCGTCCTGATCGACTTCTGGGCGTCCTGGTGCGGCCCGTGCCGGATGTTCGCCCCCGTCTACGAGTCGGCCGCGGAGAAGAACACCGACCTCGTGTTCGGCAAGGTCGACACGGAGGCGCAGCCCGAGCTGGCCGCCGCGTTCCAGATCCAGTCCATCCCGACGCTGATGATCATCCGCGACAAGGTGGCCATCTTCTCCCAGCCTGGCGCGCTGCCCGCACCCGCGTTCGAGGACCTGATCAAGCAGGCCCGTGACCTGGACATGGACGAGGTCCGCAAGTCCATCGCCGAACAGGGCGCGGACCAGGAGGCCCCGAAGGCCTGACATCTGACGAGGCGTCAGCTATGGTGCGGCCGTATGGGGCGCACCATGGCGGAGCTTGTCGAGGGCCAGTGGGGCGACCGGCGCCACGGCCTGCTGTACGGGGAGCGCAGGCTCAGCCGCCATGACGTGGCGGCCGCTTCCGCCGCCCGCGCCGCGCTCCTGGCCGACCTGCTGCCGCACGGCGCCGAGCCGCACGTCGGGGTGCTCCTGGGCAACGTCCCGGAGTTCCCGCTGTGGCTCGGCGCCGCGGCGTGTGCGGGGGCCGCCGTGGTGGGGGTCAACCCGACCCGGCGCGGTGCGGAACTGGCCCGGGACATCACGCACACCGAGTGCGCGCTGCTGGTCACCGAGCGCGCGCACCTGCCCTTGCTGCGCGGTCTCGCGCTCCCCCTCCCCCGGGAGCGGATCCTGGTCGTGGACGACCCGGCGTACGCGGCGCTGCTGCGCCCGTACGAGGACGCCGGTCCGCCGCGCGGCGGCCGGATACGCCCCGGTTCCCGGCTCCTGCTCTACTTCACCTCCGGCTCGACCGGCGCCCCCAAGGCCGTGGTCGTCTCCCAGGGCAGGCTCGCCGACGCGGGAGCCTCCCTCAGCGGCTTCCTGGGCCTCGGACCGGACGACGTCCACTACCTGTGCATGCCGCTCTTCCACGGCAACGCCGTGATGGCCGGCTGGGCACCCGCCCTCGCGGGCGGCGGCGCGGTCGCGCTGCGCCGGTCCTTCTCCGCCTCCCGCTTCCTGCCGGACGTACGCGCCTACGGGGCCACGTACTTCACCTACGTCGGGCGGGCCGTGCAGTACCTGCTCGCCACCCCCGAGCGCCCCGACGACCGCGACCACGGCCTGCGCCGGGGCTTCGGCACCGAGGCCGGGGCGGTCGACGCGGCCCGGTTCGCGGAGCGCTTCGGCGTGCCCCTCACCGAGGGGTACGGCTCCTCCGAAGGCGGGGCCGCCATCCAGCGCTCCCCCGGCACGCCGCCCGGCGCGGTCGGGCGCGCCGCTCCCGGAGCCGACCTCGCCGTGGTGGACCCGGCGACCGGCGCCGAGCGGCCCCGCGCGGTCCTCGACGCGGCGGGCCGGCTGCTCAACGGCGACGAGGCGATCGGCGAGCTCGTCAACCGCGGGCCCTCCCGCTTCGAGGGGTACTGGCGCAACCCCGAGGCGGTCGCCGCGCGCACCCGCGACGGCTGGTACTGGACCGGCGACCTCTTCTTCCGGGACACCGAGGGCTGGTTCCACTTCGCGGGCCGCGCCGACGACCGGCTGCGCGTGGACGGCGAGAACCTCGCCGCCGCCGTCGTGGAGAACGTCCTGGCCCGCTTCCCCGCCGCCGCGGCCGTCGCCGTGTACGCAGTCCCCGACCCCGTCTCGGGCGACCAGGTGATGGCGGCCCTGGCCCTCCGCGAGGGCGCCGCCTTCGACCCCGGCGCCTTCGCCGCGTTCCTGGCGGCGCAGGCGGACCTCGGCACGAAGTCGGCCCCCCGCTTCGTACGGGTCGTGCCGCGCATGCCGGTCACCGCCACCAACAAGGTGCGGCGCGCCGCCCTGCGCAGTGAGGGCTTCCGCTGCCCCGACCCCGTGTGGTGGTCCCCGCCCGGCGAGGGACCCTGCGGCGCGGCGTACCGCCGCTTCACCGCCGCGGACCTCGCCCCGCTGCTGGAGCGCTACCGCACCCAGGACCGCGCCGGGCTCCTGGACCGCTGAGCCCACCGCCCGGACCCGCACCCTCGGGCAGCCGTTTCATGCCGGTCCGTCCGGGAACACGCACCCCATGCGCCACGACCAGCTCCGGCCGCCGCGCCGGGCACCGCGCACGGGAACGGGCCCGACGTGACCGCCGGCCGGAGTACGGAGAACGCCCGGGACGTGCGGGACGCCCGGGCGACGGTGCGGGCGCTGCTGGCGGCGCACGGCGAGACGTACGCCATGGAGGCGGGCATCCGGTTGCGCGACACCCCGCAGCCGCTCTACCAGTTGCTCGTCCTCGCGATGCTGCTCGGTGCCCGCATCCGCACGCGGACGGCGATCGCCGCGGCCCGCGCCCTGTTCGCGGCGGGGCTGCGCAACCCCGCCGCGACGGCCGGCGCGACCTGGCAGCGGAGACGGGACGTGCTGGACGAGGGCGGCTACCGCCGGTACGACGAGCGGACCGCGACCCGGCTCGGCGACGCGGCGCAGTTGCTGCTGGACCGGTACGACGGCGACCTGCGCAAGGCCCGCGCGGCGGCCGACGGGGACGCGGAGCGGCTGTGCCGGCTGCTGCGGGAGGTACCCGGCATCGGCCCGGTCGGGGCGGGCTTCTTCCTGCGGGAGGTGCAGGCGGTGTGGCCGGAATTCGCCCCCGCCTTCGACGGGAAGGTGCTCCAGGGTGCGCAGCGGCTGGAGCTCCCCGGCACGGCCGCCGAGCTGGCGGAGCTGGTCCCGGAGGGCGAGGAGGCCGTCCTGGCCGCGGCGCTGGTGCGCGCCGCGGTGGACCGGAAGATCGTCGGGGAGGTCCTGACATCCACGCTCTGACCTGCACAGACGCGCTCTGGAGATGCGGGCCGCCAGGTCGCGGTCCACGCTTGATTCGGACCGGACGGCAGGGGCTGCCCTCGACTCGGTGTCATCTGCCGTCCCTCGGCCGTTCGTCCGGGGCGCTCTTGAGCGGCCCGCACCGAAGGGCTTAGGTGGTACGGACACCGCCCGGCCGTGGCCGGGCGGGACACGGAAAGCCGCCTTCGACGGGAGGTCCCGGCCATGCCCGGCACCAGCCAGCGGATGGAGACATCCGAACCGATCACCGAGACAGCAGCGGAGGAACACATCCAGGGCATCTGTTTCAAGACCGGCCCGCCGCGCCGCATAGGCGTGGAACTGGAATGGTTCCTTCACGACCCGCACGACCCGGCCCGCCCGGTGGGCCGCGCACGGCTCGGCGCCGCCGTCGCCGCACTGCACGACCTGTACCTCCGCTCCCGGCTCACGACCGAGCCCGGCGGCCAGCTGGAGCTGAGCTCGCTGCCCGCCCCCTCACTCACCGCGTGCGTCAACGCCGCGGCCGCCGACCTCCACTCCGTACGCCACCGGCTCCGCCGGGAGGGCCTGGCCCTGGCGGGCCACGGCCACGACCCCTGGCGCCGGCCCCGCAGGCTGCTGGACGAGCCCCGGTACGCGGCGATGGAGACGTACTTCGACCGCTCAGGACCCGCGGGCCGGTCCATGATGTGCTCCACGGCCTCCGTCCAGGTCTGCCTGGACTCGGGTACGGAGGAGCCGGGCCCCTTCGGGCTCGGCAGACGCTGGCTGCTGGCGCACCTGCTGGGCGCGGTCCTGGTCGCGGCGTTCGCCAACTCGCCGCTCAGCGCGGGCCGTCCGACCGGCTGGCGGTCCACGCGGCAGGCGGTGTGGGCCGCCCTGGACCCGGGGCGCACCCTCGCCCCGCCCACCGGGGCCGACCCGCGGACGGCCTGGACCGCCTACGCCCTGGACGCCCCGGTGCTGTGCATCCGCGGCGACCAGGCACCCTGGGCGGTGCCCGACGGGCTCACCTTCCGCGACTGGATCCGTGACGGGTCGTACCGGCCTCCCACCGCCGCCGACCTGGACTACCACCTGTCGACGCTGTTCCCGCCGGTGCGGCCACGCGGCTACCTGGAACTGCGCATGATCGACGCGCAGTCGGGGCGGGACGGCTGGATCGTGCCGCTGGCCGTGGCCGTGGCGCTCTTCGACGACGCCGCCGCCTCCGAGGTCGCCTACCGGGCGGTGAAGCCGCTCGCCGACGCGGCGGGCCGGGACCCGGCGCCGCGCAACCCGCTGTGGCGGCGCGCCGCCCGCCACGGCCTGGCCGACCCCGAACTCCACGCCACCGCCATGACCTGCTTCGCCGCCGCCCGTGAGGCCCTGCCCCGGCTCGGTGCGGACCAGGCCGTGCAGCAGGCGGTGGACGACTTCACCGAGCGCTACGTCCAGCGTGGCCGCTGTCCCGCCGACGACATGCTCGACGCCTTCCTACGCAAGGAGAGCCGCACGTGACCGCACCCGCGCTCGACCCCGAGACCCTGCGCCGGCGGGCGCTGGACGCCCTGACCACCGCGCGCGACCGCACCCGGGCGCTCACCACCTGCGTCGACGACCACGAACTCGCCGCGCAGCACTCCCCGTTGATGTCGCCCCTGGTCTGGGACCTGGCCCACATCGGCAACCAGGAGGAGCAGTGGCTGCTGCGGAACGTCGGCGGCCGTGAGGCCCTGCGCCCCGACATCGACCCGATCTACGACGCCTTCGAGCACCCGCGCTCGGAACGGCCCACGCTGCCGCTGCTGCCGCCCGCGGAGGCGCACGCGTACGCGGCCGAGGTCCGCGGGCGCGTGCTGGACATCCTGGAGCGGGCACCGCTGCACGGCACGCCGCTGACCGATGCGGCCTTCGCCTTCGGCATGATCGCCCAGCACGAACAGCAGCACGACGAGACGATGCTGATCACCCATCAGCTGCGCCGCGGCCCGGCGGCACTGACCGCGCCCCCGCCGCCGCCCGCACCCGCGGACGCGGCGCTGCTGCCGGCCGAGGTCCTGGTCCCCGGCGGTCCGTTCACCATGGGCACCTCGGCCGAGCCGTGGGCGCTGGACAACGAACGTCCCTCGCACGTGCGCGAGGTGGCGCCGTTCTTCATCGACACCGTGCCGGTGAGCAACGGCGCGTACCTCGCCTTCATCGAGGACGGCGGCTACGGGGACGAGCGCTGGTGGACCCCGGCCGGCTGGGCGCACGTCCGCGAGCACGGGCTGTCCGCGCCGCTGTTCTGGCAGCGGGAGGGCGGTACGTGGCTGCGCCGCCGCTTCGGGGTGACCGAGCCGGTGCCGCGCGAGGAGCCCGTGCTGCACGTGTGCTGGTACGAGGCCGACGCGTACGCCCGCTGGGCAGGACGCCGGCTGCCCACCGAGACGGAGTGGGAGAAGGCCGCCCGGCACGACCCGGGGAGCGGCCGCTCCCGCCGCTACCCGTGGGGCGACGCCGACCCCGGCCCGGAGCACGCCAACCTCGGACAGCGGCACCTGCGGCCGGCCCCGGTGGGCAGCTACCCGGCCGGCGCCTCGCCGCTGGGCGTACGGCAGCTGGTCGGCGACGTGTGGGAGTGGACGGCGAGCGACTTCCTGCCCTACCCGGGCTTCGCCCCGTTCCCGTACAAGGAGTACTCGGAGGTCTTCTTCGGCCCCGACCACAAGGTGCTGCGCGGCGGTTCGTTCGCCGTGGACCAGGTGGCCTGCCGGGGCACGTTCCGCAACTGGGACTACCCGATCCGGCGGCAGATCTTCTCCGGTTTCCGCACCGCCCGCGACGCCCGCCCGGAGCAGGTGTGAGCGCCGCCCCGAGCAGACGGGGGCGCGGCTGATGTGCCGGCACCTGGCGTACGTCGGGCCGCCCGTCGCGCTCCGTGAACTCGTCATCGACCCGCCGCACTCGCTGTACCGCCAGTCGTGGGCGCCGCGCCGGCAGAAGTACGGCACGGTCAACGCCGACGGCTTCGGGCTCGGCTGGTACGCGGACGGGGATCCGCTGCCCGCGCGCTACCGGCGCTCCGGGCCGGTGTGGGACGACCCGTCCTTCGCCGACGTGTGCCGGGTGACGCGCTCCGGAGCGCTGCTCGGCGCGGTCCGCGACATCACGGAGGGCTCGGTGGCCGACGAGTCCGCCGCCGCGCCGTACACGGCGGGCCCCTGGCTGTTCAGCCACAACGGCGCGCTGCGCGGCTGGCCGCACTCGGTCGCCGAGGCGGCCCGCACGCTGCCCCCCGAGGAGCTGCTGACCTTGGAGGCGCGCTGCGACTCCGCCCTGGCCTGGGCGCTGACCCTGCACCGGCTGCGCGCCGGCGCCGCGGCGGACGAGGCGCTCGCCGACACCGTCGGCCGGCTGGCCGCACTGACCCCCGACTCACGGCTCAACTTCCTGCTGACCGACGGCCGGGCGATCGCCGGTACCGCCTGGGGCGACACGCTCTGGTACCTGGACACGCCCGGCCGCTCCCTCGTCGTGGCCTCCGAACCGTACGACGACAGTCCGCGCTGGACCGAGGTCCCCGACCGCCACCTGCTGTACGGCGATCCCACCGAGGTCCTGCTGATCCCGCTCAAGGAGCCGCACCTGTGAGCCCGTTCACCCTCACCCGCACCCTGCCCGCCGACGCCACCGCGGCCGCGCTGCGCGCCGACGTGGCGCACGGGCTGACCCGCAGCCCCAAGCAGCTCCCGCCCAAGTGGTTCTACGACGCCCGCGGCAGCGAGCTGTTCGAGGAGATCACCCGGCTGCCCGAGTACTACCCGACCCGCGCCGAACGCGAGATCCTGCACGCGAGGGCGCCGGAGATCGCCAAGGCGACCGGCGCCCGCACCCTCGTCGAACTGGGCTCCGGCTCCTCGGAGAAGACCCGGCTGCTCATCGGCGCGCTGGGCGCACCGCTGACGTACGTGCCGATCGACGTCAGCGAGTCCGCGCTCAGGGGGGCCGGCGACGCCTTGCTCGCCGACCACCGGGAGCTGACCGTGCACGCGCTCGTCGCCGACTTCCAGCACGGCCTGACCCTCCCCGGGACTCCCGGGCCGCGGCTGGTCGCCTTCCTCGGCGGCACGATCGGCAACCTGCTGCCGCAGGAGCGGGCCCGTTTCCTCTCCTCGGTCCGGGCCCTGCTCTCCCAGGGCGACGCGCTGCTGCTCGGCACCGACCTGGTCAAGGACGAGGCGACGCTGGTGGCGGCGTACGACGACGCGCAGGGGGTCACGGCCGCCTTCAACAAGAACGTCCTGTCGGTCATCGACCGCGAGCTCGGCGCGGACTTCCACCCGGACGACTTCGACCACCTCGCCGTGTGGGACCGCGAGCAGGAGTGGATCGAGATGCGTCTGCGGGCGCGCGCGGACGTGACCGTGAAGGTCCCCGCGCTCGACCTGTCCGTGGACTTCGCCCGCGGCGAGGAGATGCGCACCGAGGTCTCCGCCAAGTTCCGCGAGGAGGGGGTGCGCGCCGAGCTGGCCGCCGCCGGTCTCGCCCTGCGGCACTGGTGGACGGGCGCCGAGGGGCGGTTCGCGCTGTCGCTGGCGTTCCCCGCCTGATCCGCGCGGGTCCGCGGTGGCCGGTCCCGGAACGGGGCCGGCCACCGCGTTCGTCCCCGGTCCGTCCGGGCCGGTCGTCCGGGACATCTTTCACGAGTAAAACATCTGCTAAGCTTTCTCGTATGCCCGGTTTCCCCCTCCCCGTCCGCGGCGCCTTCCGGCTCCGCTCCGTCCAGGACCTCTGGCACCGCCGGGCCCTCAGCGTCGTCGTCGCCGTGGGCCTGGTCGAGGTGACGCTGCTGGCCCTGGGGCGGCTGGACCTGGTGCTGTACGCCGCCGGCGGCGGCCTGTGCGCCCTGTACGCGCACGGGCTGCCCTTCGCCGCCCGGGCCCGGACGCTCGCCCTGGTCGTCCTGGGCATGGCCGCCGGGGCCGGGGTGGCGCTGACCACCGCCGCGCTGACCGAGTCGACGCCGGTCCGGGTGGCGGTGGCCGCCCTGCTCGCGGCGGTGCACAAGGTGGTGTGCGACGCGACACGGATCGGGCCGCCCGGGAACGTGATCTTCACCTTCGTGGCGGCGAGCGCGGCCTTCGTCCCGCAGACCCTCGGGCAGGTGCCCGCACACACCGGGCTGGTGCTGCTCGGCGGGGCCGTCGCCTGGCTGGTGTGCATGGCCCCGGTGCTCGTGCGGCCGCACGCCCCCGAGCGCACCGCCGTCGCGCGGGCCCTGGAGGTCCGGGCCCGCGCGCTGACCGACGGGGGCACCCCCGGCAGCCGGCACGAGGCCACCCTCGCGGTGCACACCGCCTGGCACACCCTGCGGGCGGCCCGGACCACCGTCCATCTGGTGGGCCTGGAGCGGCTGCTGGCACGCGCCGAGGCCGCCGAGCCGGCCGACGCCGACCGGCTCACCGAGTGGGCCCGCGCCCTGCGCCGTACCCGTACCCTGCCGGACCCCGGCCCCGCCGCGCGCACCCCCGCCCCTTCCGTCGGCACCCGGACCGGCCGGGCGGGGCGGCTCCGCCACCCCGGCCTGCGGCACCTGCTCCCCCTCGGGCTGCGCGTCCTGCTGGGCAGCGCCCTGGCGGGGTGGGGATCGATGGCCCTGGGCGTGGACCGGCCGTACTGGGCCGTGGTGACCGCCGCGGCCGTCTTCGCGGCCAACACCACCCTGTCGTGGCACCGCGCTCTGCAGCGGGTGCTCGGCAACCTCCTGGGCGTGCTGCTGTTCACCGTCCTGGTGCCGTTCACGGCCACCGGGGCCGTGGCCCTCATCGTGACCGCGCTGGCCTGCAATGTCGCGGCCGAGGCGACCATCGCGCGCAACTACTGGATCGCCAGCGCTTTCGTGACGCCCATGGCCATGATCATGACCGAGTTCGCGGGCGCGCAGCCCGCCGGCCGGCTGGTGGCCGACCGCTGGCTGGACACCCTCGTCGGCGCCGCCGCCGGGCTGCTCGCCTGCTTCGCCGTGCCGAACCGCCGGGCGGGCCACCGGGCGGGCGCCGCGCTGCGGCGCCTGGAGCACGAGCTCGCCGCGCCCGCCGCCCGCGAGGCCCGGCTCGTGGCCGCCCTCCTGGAGCTGCGCGAGGCCGCCGACACCGCCTCCGGCGAGTGGTGGAGCCGGGCCCTGCCCGAGCGCCGGATCGCCGCCGCGGAGGACCGCGGCCACCTGATGCTGGCAGGTCGGCGCGGGGACGGCCGGTCCGTCACCGTGCCGTGACGACGCGTACGATCATGCGCACGCCGCCGGAGCCGCCGGCGTACGGAGGAAGGACAACCCGCGTGGAGGACGCCGTCGCGACGGTGCTGCGCCAGTGGCAGGACGTCTACCCGGACCTGGACTTCGGGCCGGTCGCCGTGATCGGCAGGCTGAACCGCTGCGCCGCACTGCTGCAGCAGGTCACCGAGACGCCCCTGGGTCGCGAAGGCCTCACCCGCCCCGAGTACGACATCCTCATCGCCTTGCGCCGCGTCGGCGGCGAGCTGACGCCGGGCCGGCTGGCCCGGGAGACCTTCGCCTCGGGCGCCGCGGTCACCAAGCGGATCAAGCTGCTGGAGGAGCGCGCCCTGGTCGCCCGCCGCCCGGACAGCCGCGACCGCCGGGTCTCCCACCTGCGGCTGACCGAGGAGGGCCGCACGCTCGTCGACCGCGTCCTGCCCGAGCAGCTCGCCTACGAGACGGGGCTGCTGTCCGGGCTCCCGGAGGGCCGCCGCGAGGAGCTGGCGGGCATCCTCGGTGAGCTCCTGCTGCTGCTCGAAGGCCGCTTGGGAGCGCTTTCCGGGTGAAGCGGGCGGCCCGCGGACCCACGGCACCGGCACTTCAGCGAGCGCACATCTGCGCGCTCCGTCAAGGACACGCCAAGGCAAGGCCGCGACGGGACAGATAAGGGTGTCCCCGTCCCCCTGACCAGGGAATCGCGCCATGACCGCTTCGTACGAACTCGCTCCCGTCGTCGACACCCCGACCGACCGCCCCCGCTATTCGGTGAGCCTCGCCCAGGACGAGGCGGAGGTGCGGGCCGCACAGCGTCTGCGGCACCAGGTGTTCGCCGGGGAGATGGGGGCCGTGCTGGACACGCCCGAGCCGGGCCTGGACGTCGACGCCCTCGACGCCTTCTGCGACCACCTGCTGGTGAAGGACGACCGCACCGGCGAGGTCGTCGGCACCTACCGGCTGCTCACCCCCGCCAACGCCCGACGCGCGGGCCGCACCTACTCCGAGTCCGAGTTCGACCTGACCCGGCTCGCGCCGATCCAGCACGACATGGTCGAGGTGGGCCGCTCGTGCGTGCACGCCGACCACCGTGACGGGGCCGTCGTCGCGCTGATGTGGGGCGGCATCACCCGCTACATGGCGACCACCGGCCACAACTGGGTCGCCGGCTGCTGCTCGGTGCCGCTCACCGACGGCGGTGCGCTGGCCGCGGGCGTGTGGGACCGGGTCTCCGCCAAGAACATGGCCCCCGAGGAGTACCTGGTCTCCCCGCGCCGCCCCTGGGACCCGGCGGGCATCGTCCGCCCGGCCCGTACCACGCTGCCCGCGCTGCTCCGCGGCTACCTGCGGCTGGGCGCCTGGGTGTGCGGCGAGCCCGCCTACGACCCGGACTTCGGCGTCGCCGACCTGTTCATCCTGCTCTCGCTGGAGCGCACCGACGAGCGCTACCTGCGCCACTTCGGCGCCATCGGCTCGCTCGGATCGGTCTGAGATGGCCGCGGCGTGGTGGTCGCCGGTCGCCCCCTGCACCCCGCAGGCGTGCGTGACCGGTGACGGTCAGGTGGTGGGCCGGGTCCGGCGGCTGCTGCGGTACGCCGCCGCGCTGGTGGTGCTGCTCACCGGCGTCGTGCTCTCGGTGCCGGTCGGCGCGCTGTGCGGCCCGGTGGGACGCGAGCGGCTGATCCGGCGCTGGACCCGCTCGGTGGCGGCGGCCTTCGGCGTCCGGGTGCGGCTGCCCGAGCCGGCGCCGCGGGAGCCGGGCCGCGGCCTGCTGGTGGTCTCCAACCACGTGTCGTGGCTGGACATCCTGCTGATCGCCGCGGTCTTCCCGGGCCGCAACGTCGCCAAGCGGGAGATCCGCGACTGGCCGGTGATCGGGCGGCTGTGCGTGCGCGGCCGCACGATCTTCATCGACCGGGAACGGATCCGCGCGCTGCCGGACACGGTGGCCGAGGTCGCGGCGGCGCTGCGCTCGGGCGCGACGGTGGTGGCCTTCCCGGAGGGCAGCACCTGGTGCGGCCGTGAGGAAGGCCGGTACCGCCGGGCGCTGTTCCAGGCCGCGCTGGACGCCGGCGCCGACGTGCAGCCGCTGCTCATCCGCTACCGGCACGCCGACGGGAGGCCCAGCACCGAGGCGGCGTTCCTCGGCGAGGACACCCTGATGGACTCGGTGCGCCGGGTGGTGGCGGCCCGCGGACTCACCGCGGAGGTGGCGGCGTTCCCCCGCATCGCGGCGGTCTCGCTCCCGGACCGGCGTGCGCTCGCGGCCGCCGCCCGCCACGCCTCGGTCGCCCCCGCGCCGAGCGCGGCCGTACCGGTCCAGGCGGGTCCCCGCGAGCGCGGGACGGACGTCCGGATCGGGTCGCCCGCCCGCCGGCCGGGCGACCGGGTCGTGGGGCTTCCCGGCTGACGTCCCGTCACCGGACCGCGCCCGCCGGCAGCCGCCCACGGCGCGCCGCCGGGCACGGTCCGGCCGCATGGGGCCCTCTTGTGACCACCCTCTCGAGTTCACAACAATGTCCATGCCAAAACCGAAAGAACTTCGGTCTCGAGAGGACCCCCCACATGAAACGACCTCTCAGAGGAGTCTTCGCGGCTGCCCTTGCGGCCCTCGCCGCGGTCGCGTCCCTCGGGCTGTCCGCAGCCCCCGCCTCGGCGGCCGGCCGGCACGCCGCGGCCGCACCGGACGCCAGGGCCGCCGTCACCGTCGACTTCGCCGGGACGGTGTCGCTCAGCAACTGCTCCGGGTCGCTCATCCGCTTCCCGGGCTCCGCTTCCACCGACCCCGCCCTGGTGCTCTCCAACGGGCACTGCCTGACCAGCGGTTTCCTCGACGCCGGCGAGGTGCTGGTCAACCAGACGTCGACACGCACCTTCGGCCTGCTCAACTCCTCCGGCCGCTCGGTCGCCACGCTGCGCGCCACCAAGCTGGCGTACGCGACCATGACCGACACCGACATCTCGGTGTACCAGCTGAACCGCACCTACGCGCAGATCCAGTCCTCCTACGGGATCTCCGCGCTGGAGGTCTCCGGTACGCACCCGGTGCAGGGCACGGCCATCAAGGTCGTCTCCGGCTACTGGAAGACCATCTACAGCTGCAGCATCGACGGCTTCGTCCACCTCCTCAAGGAGGGCGACTGGACCTGGAAGGACTCGGTCCGCTACACCTCCTCGTGCAACACCATCGGCGGCACCTCGGGGTCGCCCGTCATCGACACCACGACCGGCAAGGTCGTCGCCATCAACAACACGGGGAACGAGGACGGCGGTCGCTGCACCCTCAACAACCCCTGCGAGGTGGCCGAGAACGGCACCGTCACCGTCCGCCAGGGCATCAACTACGCCGAGCAGACCTACGGGATCGGCACGTGCGTGACCACGGGCAACCGGTTCGACCTGACCCTGCCGGGATGCCTGCTCCCCAAGCCGTGACCGCGGTTCAGCGCCGGTACATCGCGTCGATCTCGGCGGCGTAGGCCTCCTCGACCGCCCGGCGCCTGAGCTTGCGGGAGGGGGTGACCAGCCCCCGCTCCTCGGTGAACGAGGCGGCCAGCACGCGGAACGAACGGATCGACTCCGCCTTCGACACCCGCGTGTTGGCCGCCGACACCGCCCGCCGCACCTCGGTCTCCAGCTCCGGGTCGCGAACCAGCTCCTGCAACCCGGCCTCGGCCTTGCCGCGCAGCCTCAGCCACTGGGTCGTCGCCTCGGTGTCCAGGGTCACCAGGGCCGTCACGTAGGGCCGGTCGTTGCCGATGACCAGGCAGTGCTCGACCAGCGGATGCTCGCGGACGCGTTCCTCCAGGACGGCAGGGGAGAGGTTCTTGCCGCTGGTGGTGACGATGATCTCCTTCTTGCGGCCGGTGATCGTCAGGTAGCCGTGCTCGTCGAGGAAGCCGATGTCGCCGGTGTGCAGCCAGCCGTCGCGCAGGGCCTGCGCCGTGGCCCCGGGGTCGCCGAGGTACCCGGAGAAGACGGCCGGGCCGCGCAGCAGGATCTCGCCCTCGTCCGAGATCCGCACGTCCGTGCCGGGCACGGGGAGGCCGACCGTGCCGTAGCGCACCCGGCCGGGCGGGTTGGCGGTGGCGGCCGAGGTGGACTCGGTGA
Source organism: Streptomyces sp. NPDC001902 (assembly GCF_042891295.1). Classification (NCBI taxonomy): domain Bacteria; kingdom Bacillati; phylum Actinomycetota; class Actinomycetes; order Kitasatosporales; family Streptomycetaceae; genus Streptomyces; species Streptomyces sp. NPDC001902. Next base: position 132,845 of record NZ_JBIATA010000014.1, read on the forward strand.
GCCCGTAGCCCTCGTACACCGTGACCCCCGCGCCCTCCAGGAATAGCCCGAGCCGCCGCCCCATGGTGGAGCCGCCGCTCACCGCGTTGCGGACCCGGCCGCCCAGCGCCTCGCGGACCTTGGCGTACACCATCCGGTCGTAGACGCGGTGCAGCACGCGCAGCGCCGCGCTCGGTCCCGGGCCGGTGCCCAGCGCACGGCGCTCGCGGGCCTCGGCGAAGCGCACGGCCACGTCGACGGCCTTGTCGAACACACCCAGGTGGCCGGCCTCCTCCGCCTTGTCGCGCGCGGCGTTGAAGACCTTCTCGAAGACGTACGGCACGGCGAGCACGAACGTCGGCCGGAACAGCGCCAGGTCCGGCAGGAGCTCGGCGGCCGTCATCTCCGGCTGGTGCCCCAGGCGCACCCTCGCCCGCACCGCCGCCACCTGGATCATGCGGCCGAAGACGTGGGCCAGCGGCAGGAAGAGCAGCACGGACGGCTGCGCGGAGGTGCCGCTGTCGAAGACCGGCCGCCAGCCGGCGATGAGGTTGTCGGTCTGGCACATGAAGTTGCCGTGGGTCAGGACGCAGCCCCGCGGGCGTCCGGTGGTGCCCGAGGTGTAGATCACGGTGGCGACGGCGTCGGGCGTGACGGCGAGCCGGTGCCGGTGGACCACGTCGTCGGAGATCCGCTCCCCGTCGGCCACCAGCTGCTTCACTGCCCCGGAGTCCAGCTGCCAGACGCGGGTCACGGCGGGCAGCCGGTCGATCACCGAGCCCAGCGTCATGGCGTGGTCCTCGTGCTCCAGGACGCAGCCGACGGCGCCGGTGTCGTGGAGGATCCAGCGCAGCTGCTCGGCGGAGGAGGTCGGGTAGACGGGCACCGGCTGCGCCCCGACGGTCCACAGCGCGAAGTCGAAGAGCGTCCACTCGTACCGGGTGCGCGACATGATCCCCACCCGGTCCCCGAACCGCACCCCGTGCGCGAGTAGCCCCTTGGCCAGGGCCGTCACCTCGTCGCGGAACTCGGCCGTGGTCACGTCCCGCCAGCGGCCGTCCTCCTTGCGGCCCAGCCGCACCTCGTCCGGGGCCTGCGCCGCGGTCTCGAACACCACGTCGGCCAGGCCGCCGGCGAGGGTGGCCGGGACCAGCGCGGGCAGACTGAATTCGCGCACGCGGGCACCTCGTGGGGGGGTTGGAGCGGGCGGAGAAGCGTAACGTAACGGATCTCTCACGCACTGTCGGCCCGCGGCCGGGTCGCTGTCCCGGTTCTTCACCAAACCTCCCCCGGCGAGAGATCATGGATGCAGGAGGTGACCTCCATGACCACCAGGATCCGACTCCACGGCGGCCCCGGGGACGGTCTCACCCTCGGCATCGCACTGGGAGCCGGGGGGCAGCCCCCCGATGGCATCCTGTACGACCCGCTGGCCATCAGCGTGCAGGACGCGGGGGCGCACCAGGCGTGGCCGGACAGCGCCGCGTACTACAAGCGCCTCGAGCACATGGCCGACGAGCCGTGGGACTACGCGTACGAGAGCGAGGCCACCGCCCCCCTGGAGTGACCCGCCGGCACACCGCGGACCGTCCCGGGGCCGCCCGGCGGCCGCCGGCTGCGGCCGCCGGGGACGCACGGGCGAAAGCCGCCGTTTTGGCCGGGCGCCCCGGCCTCCGTAGAGTTCCGCAGGACACCAGTGGGAACACACGATCCAGGGAACGACGGCGGGCATGACGGCGACCGAGAACGAGCAGAGCACGGCAACGGCCTGGGAGGGCGTCCCCGGCATCGACCCGGCGCGCCTGGAGCTGTGCCTCAGCGTGCTCAGGGAGCTCGACGAGCTGCCGATCGACCACCCCGACGCGGTCACCGTGCGCAAGGCCACGGCCGGCATCTACCGGATGGTGAAGCAGCGCCGCCGGCAGGACCGGCGGGCCGCCAAGACCGCCCACGACAAGATGGTCACCGAGTCCACCGCGACCGGCTCCGCCGAGCGGATCGACGACGAGACCCAGGGGCTGCTGCCCTCCTCGTCGACGACCGGTGCGATCGCGGGCATCCTGCGGCGGCCGCGCTCCTGCTACGTGTGCAAGGGGCGCTACGTCGAGGTCGACGCCTTCTACCACCAGCTGTGCCGGGAGTGCGCGGCCGCCAACCGTGCCCGGCGCGACGCGCGCACCGACCTGACCGGCCGCCGCGCGCTGCTCACCGGCGGCCGGGCCAAGATCGGCATGTACATCGCGCTGCGCCTGCTGCGCGACGGCGCCCACACCACCGTCACCACGCGCTTTCCCGCGGACGCCATCCGGCGCTTCAAGGCGATGCCGGACAGCGAGGAGTGGATCCACCGCCTCAAGATCGTGGGGATCGACCTCCGCGACCCGGCCCAGGTCGTCGCGCTCGCCGACTCGGTGGCCGCCGAGGGCCCCCTGGACATCCTGATCAACAACGCGGCGCAGACCGTGCGCCGCTCCCCCGCCGCCTACGCGGAACTGGTGGCCGCCGAGTCCGCCCCGCTCCCGGCCGGGGCACTGCCCGCCTCGGAGGTCTTCGGGGCCTTCGGCAGCGGTGCCCAGCCCGCGCTGCCCGCCCCCCGTGCGGAGCTGTCGGCCCGGGCCCAGGAGGTCACGGACCTGGCGCTGGTGAGCGGTTCGGCCTCGCTCGCCCGGATCGAGGCCGGCACGGCGATCGACGCCGGCGGCCTGGTCCCCGACCTCGACGCGGCGAACAGCTGGAGCCGGGCCGTGGGCGAGGTCGACCCGGTCGAGATGCTCGAAGTGCAGCTGTGCAACGAGACCGCGCCGTTCATCCTGGTCAGCAGGTTGCGCCCGGCGATGGCGGCCGCCGCCGCCCGCCGCAAGTACGTCGTGAACGTCTCCGCGATGGAGGGCAAGTTCACCCGCGGCTACAAGGGCGCGGGCCATCCGCACACCAACATGGCGAAGGCCGCGCTCAACATGCTGACCCGCACCAGCGCGCGGGAGATGCTGGAGACCGACGGCATCTTGATGACCAGCGTCGACACCGGCTGGATCACCGACGAGCGGCCCCACCCGGACAAGATGCGCCTCGCCGAAGAGGGATTCCACGCCCCGCTGGACCTCATCGACGGCGCGGCCCGGGTGTACGACCCGATCGTCCGCGGCGAGCAGGGCGAGGACCTGCACGGGGTGTTCCTCAAGGACTACGCGCCGACCGAGTGGTGAGGGCCCCGGCACCGTCCCTCAGGGCCATGTGACGGCCCGTTGCGGGACAGGTGGGACAGGCGGGGCGGCCGGTCCGCGGCTACGATCGAAGCGTGGCCGAGCGAGGTTTCGCGCCCACCGCGCCCAAGCTCGTGCTCGAGACCGACGGGGACACCCGGATCCTGGTCCCGGGTCGGGAGTATCACGTCGGTCGCGACCCCGACGGTGACGTCGTCCTCGACGACCCCCGGGTGTCGTGGCACCACGCGGTGATCCGGCCCGCGGGCGACAGCTGGATGCTGCACGACCTGGGCAGCACCAACGGCACCTTCGTCAACGGCCGGCAGGTCCGGCAGTGGGGCGTCGGCCCGGGCAGCGTCATCCGCTTCGGGCACGCCGAGCAGGGGCCGTGCGCCCGGCTGAGCAGCGCCGAGGCGCCCACCGGGGTCTACCGGGCGCCGCCGATGGCCTCCCCCGCGGCGACCGGCACCTTCCGCCGCCCGACGTCGGTGCGGTCGCTGCCCGACCGCACGATCCACATCGGGCGCGCCTCCGACAACGACCTGGTCGTCTCGGACCTGCTGGTCTCGCGGCACCACGCCGAACTGCGGTCGCTGCCGGACGGCGGCTACGAGATCGTCGACCTGCACAGCCACAACGGCACCTATCTGGACGGTCAGCGCGTCGAGCGGGCGGTCGTGCACCAGGGCGACATCATCGACGTCGGTCACGCGGTGTTCCGGCTGGTCGGCGACAAGCTGCAGCAGTTCACCGACACCGGCGAGGTCTCGCTCAACGTCCGCGACCTGTCGGTGCGGGTGGACGACGGCGGCAAGGTGCTGCTGGACGACATCAGCTTCCCCGTCGGCGAGAAGTGCCTGCTGGCGGTGGTCGGGCCGAGCGGCTCCGGCAAGTCGACGCTGCTGAACGCGCTGACCGGCCTGCGCCCCGCGAACCACGGCACGGTGCTCTACGACGGACGCGACCTGTACCGCGAGTACGCGGACCTGCGCCAGCGCATCGGCCTCGTCCCGCAGGACGACATCCTGCACCAGCAGCTCCCCGTCGGGCGCGCCCTGTCGTACGCCGCCGAACTCCGCTTCCCCGGCGACACCGCCAAGGAGGAGCGGCAGGCCCGGGTGGACGAGGTGATCGCCGAACTCGGCCTGGAGGCCCGGGTGAAGCAGCCGGTCCACACCCTCTCCGGCGGCCAGCGCAAGCGCGTGAGCGTCGCCCTGGAACTGCTGACCAAGCCCTCGCTGCTCTTCCTGGACGAACCGACCTCCGGCCTGGACCCGGGGATGGACCGTTCGGTGATGACGATGCTGCGCGAGCTCGCCGACGACGGCCGCACGGTCATCGTGGTGACGCACAGCGTGCTCAGCCTGGAGGTCTGCGACCGGTTGCTGGTGATGGCCCCCGGCGGGCGCATGGCCTACTACGGGCCGCCCAGCAAGACCCTCCCCTTCTTCGGCTTCCGGCAGTGGCCGGAAGCCTTCGAGGCCTTCGAGAACGAGGAGAACCGCGACTGGGCGGGCCAGTACGAGGCCTCCCCGCTCTACGACGAGTACGTCGCGGCGGCGCTGGAACCCGCAGGACCGCAGCCCCCGGCGGAGCTCGAACCCCTGGAGCCGCCCAAGCCGCAAGGCTGGGGCGGCCAGTTGTGGACGCTGGTGCGCCGCTACACGGCGTCGCTGGCCGCCGACCGCACCTTCCTGGCGATCATGGTGGCCCTGCCCTTCGTGATGGGCGGGATGGCGCGCGCCCTGGCCGGCGGTGCGCTGGGCCGGAACAACGCGCTCAACGTGCTGCTGATCCTGTGCGTCGGCTCGGTGCTCACCGGGGCCGCCAACGCGGTCCGCGAGCTCGTCAAGGAACGGGTCATCTACCAGCGGGAGCGGGCCGTGGGCCTGTCCCGCTCGGCCTACCTGGCGTCCAAGGTCGTGGTCCTCGGAGTGATCACCGTCGCGCAGGCGGTGGTCCTGACGATGGTCGCCCTCGTCGGCGTGCGTCTGAGACCCCAGGGCGGCAGCGGGGTCCTGTTGCCGCCGCTGCTGGAGATCACGCTGGCGGTGGCGCTGCTGGCGTTCACCTCGATGATGCTCGGGCTGCTGATCTCGGCCCTGGTGCGCAAGGAGGAGGTGACCATGCCGCTGCTGGTGCTGATCGCCATCGTGCAGGTCGTCTTCTGCGGCGCCCTGCTGCCCCTGCACGGGGTGCCGGGTCTGGAGCAGTTGTCCTGGCTGGTGCCCTCGCGCTGGGCGCTGGGGGCGATGGCCGCGACGCTGGACCTGCATGCCTTCACACCCAGCAACGTGACGTCGGACCCGCTCTTCCGGCCCGTGCCCTCGATGTGGCTGCTGGACATGGGCATGCTCGTGGTGCTGTCGGTGGCCTTCGGTCTCGTCGTGGTCAGGCTGCTGCGGCAGCACGAGCCGGCCGTCATGCGGAGGTAGGCCTGATGTACGAGCCGGAGTTCGTCCCCACCCATGTCGCCCCGGCGGGCGGACTGCCCACCTGGCGGGCGCCGGACGACTCCAGCCCCTCCGCGGGGCTGGACCCCCTGCTGCCGGTGCGGGTGACCGAGCACCGGGGCGACTGGGCGCGGATCGTGTGCTCCAACGGCTGGTCCGCGTGGGTGGACGGACGGCTGCTGATCACGGTGCCGCAGGGCCCTCCTGCGGCGGGCGGCTCCCCGGCGCGCACGGCGGACGCCCGTCCGCTGCTGGGCCGGCTGGTGGAGGCGCTCGGCTCGTACCGAACCCTGGTGCAGGACCTCGCGGCCGGGACGATCGACCTGGAGACCTTCGACCGGGGAACGAGCGGGATGCGGATCGGCGCCGTCGTGGACGGCGACGCCGTCTGGCTCTTCGACGCCGAGCACGACCGCTGGTGCTACTGCGACGGCGCCCGCATGGCGACCTACGCCGCCGCCGAACCGCCCGCGATGCGGCCCGGCGAACCCCCGCCCCCGGCGGAGCCGCCGCTGCGCGATGACGCGTCCCCGACCGAGACCCACCCGATCACCTGGACGAGCGAATCCTGAGGCGGATGCCAGGGCCGACGGCCGGTACTGCCCGGGCCACGCGCCGATGCCGATCGTCCGCCGCAGGCCCCAGGACACAGCCGTCGCCGCCGCGGCGACGGCCGGCTCGCCCGGGCCAGGATGGAGGCGGCCCGGCCGGCCGCGGCCCCCCACGCGACGGTGCCCGGATCGCCCCCCGCAGAGCCCGAACCGGCCCCGGCCCGGCAGACGTGCCGCCGGACGGCCTGCCGCATGGCGCGAACCCGTCGGATCACCCGGACGGGCAAACCTCCGCCTTGGACGGGCAGCCGTCAGCGGGACGGGCCGGTGCCAAGATGCGGGCGGCCATGCTGCCGAGCAGGTGTGCCGGCACGCCCGACAGCCCGGAATGCCAGCCGCGGCTCCGCACGCGACGGCGCCCGAACTGCCCGCAGGCCGGCCCCGGCCCGGCAGACGTGCCCCCGCGAGAACCCCGGCACGGAACCGTCGGATCACCCGGACGGGCAAACCTCCGCCTTGGACGGGGCAGCCGTCAGCGGGACGGGCCGGTGCCAAGATGCGGGCGGCCATGCTGCCGAGCAGGTGTGCCGGCACGCCCGACAGCCCGGAATGCCAGCCGCGGCTCCGCACGCGACGGCGCCCGAACTGCCCGCAGGCCGGCCCCGGCCCGGCAGACGTGCCCCCGCGAGAACCCCGGCACGGAACCGTCGGATCACCCGGACGGACTAACCCCGAGGGGCCGCCCGGCACGGCCTCAGGTCGCCCTGCGACCACGCGTTGACCGCGGCAACCGGTCGCAGCCCGCCGCGACGGCCCCAGCGGGCCGGAGCGCCCGGGCGGGCGGTGCGGCCGCGGGCCAGCAGGTGGACGGCCATGCTCCCGAGCAGGCCTGCCGCCGCACCCCACAGCGCGGCGATGCCGGCCGCGGACCCCACGCGACGCTCAGCGGGCCGCAGCGTCCCGACGGGCGGTGCGGCCGCGGGCCAGCAGGTGGACGGCCATGCTCCCGAGCAGGCCTGCCGCCGCACCCCACAGCGCGGCGATGCCGATCGCGGGGAGCAGGTTCGGGAGCAGCACGATGGAACCGCCGAGGCCGCCGGTGTCGGACGGGTCGCCGATGCCGAACAGCGACAGGCCGTAGTGCGCGTCGATCCGGGTGAGCACGCCGATCAGCAGCATGGCCGCCGCGGACGCCACCCCCAGGTGGACGGCGTTGCGCACGTGCCCCGTGCCGGGTCGCGCGCGCCAAGCGGTGGCCCAGCCCGCGCCCAGCATGGCGACGGCGGCGGCGACCACCAGCCACCAGGCCCTGCCGTCGTGCTCGGAGAGCGACGCGAGGTCGAGGGTGGCCTCCCCGTCCCCGCTGCGCAGCACGGCGGCCAGGGCCTCCGGCATCGGCACACCCAGCGCCCCCTGCACGCTGCCGTGCCATGAGGCGCCCATGCCGAGACCGAGGGCGAGCCATGCCACGTTCGGCAGGCCGAGGAAGACGACGGCGAAGCTGTCCGCGGGCTCCGCGCGCGTGGAGGCGGTGACCACCGCGACCACGGCGCCGCCGACCACGTAGGCGAGCAGGACGCCCACCATGGCGCGGGCGGCCGGCCGGACGACGGTGTGCACGGGCACCAGCCGGGAGGGCAAGGGCGCCCGCCGTGACACGGCGAAGGCCAGGAGGAGGACGACGGCCAGCCAGAGCAGCCCGGCGACGACCGTGACCGGGACGTCGGCGCGGAAACCGACGGTGGGGGTGATGCCCAACAGGTCGCCGAGGTCGTTGAGAAACTCCTCGCCCGTGGAGATGGTGAAGGTGTGGCGTGCGCCGAGGGCGATCAGCAGCGTGACGAGGGCCCACAGCACGCCCGTCCGGACGAAGAGCCACAGCAGCCGGTCCCCGGCCACCACCGCGTGCCGGCGCAGCGGCCGTACGACCACGTAGGCGGTGACGAGGGCTCCGGCCAGGGCGACGGACAGCGGGAAGACGGTCACCGCCGCGTCCGACCGGGCGATGGTGCCCGCGCCGCCCTCCAGGCCGACCCGGCCCCCGACGGCCATGACCACGGTGGCCGCGATGACGGGCAGGAAGGCGCCCTGCGGCAGCTCGGAGGCCCCCGCGAGCCACAGGCCCAGGGCCGCCACGACCACCATGACGGCGTACCCGGCCACGACCGCGGCGAGTGCGTGCAGCCAGCCGTGGGTGGGCCCCGGGGCCGGGTGCGGGGCGGAGGGCGGATGCCGGGTCACGGTGTCAGGCTAAGCAGCCCCGCGGCAGCCTGCCCGTCCGGAATGTCCCGGCTTGCGGCCCGGCCGGAGGGTGGACGGAGAATGCGGGGTGACCTCACCCCCGCCCCAGGAGCCACCCGGCCCCCCCAGCCCCGGCCACGACCCGCCCGCGCACGCACGCCGTCCGTGGTGGACGTCGAGCGCCGGGCTGTCGGCCCTGGCGGCGCTGGGGGCCGCGGCGCTCGTCCTGGCGGTCTTCCTGGTCACACGGGGCGGCGACGGAGGCACGGCGGCGCCCGGGCGCAGCCCGTCACCGACCCGGCCGCAGGTCGTGCTCCAGCCGGCGCGGGTGGCGGGCCTCGACTCCTTCACCGCGAGCACGGCCGAGGAGTCCCCGCCCCCGGACGCCCCGGCGCCCACCCTGACCCCGAAGCCCTCCGCCACGTACGGGGCGCCGAGCGTCTCCGGTGGTACGCGCGCCCTGTACGGCGGCACCAAGGGCGAGGCCGCCTGCGACGTCGCCGAGCAGACCGCATCCCTGACCGCGGACCCCGGCAAGGCGGCCGCCTTCGCCCGGGTGGCGGGCATCGACGCCGACGGGATCGGGCGGCACCTGAAGTCGCTCACCCCCGCGCTGCTGCGCGCCGACACCAGGGTCACCGACCACGGCTTCGCGGACGGCTCCGCGACCTCCTTCCCGGCGGTGCTGGAGGCGGGCACGGCGGTGCTCGTCGACGACCGCGGCGTGCCCCGGGTGCGCTGCGCGGGCGGCAATCCGCTGTCGGCGCCGAAAACGGTCGAGGGTGCCGGCCACTCCGGGCAAGCGTGGCCCGGCTTCCGGGAGTCGGAGGTGGTCGCGGTGCGCCCCGCCCCGCAGGCGCACCGGTCGTTCGTCCTGTACGACGCGGGGCGCGACGAGCTGTTCCGCCGCCCGGTGGGCACGAGGGGCGCCGACGACACCTGGGTGCGCTGACCCGGGCCACCGGGGCCCGTGGGCTACGCCACCGTGAACCTCGCCTTGAACGCCGCCGTGAACGGCGCTGACCCGTCGGGGACTTCGCGGACGGGGAGCGCTACCGGCAGGTGCCCCGCGTACCGTGCACGTGGCCGGTTTCCGTCGGTCAGGAGTGCTCCTGCAGGCGCGGGCCGTACATGTCGAGCATCCGGGCCCGGGCCGAACCCAGCCGCTGGGCGATGGTCTGCGCGGCGGCCAGCACGATGGCCTGGCCCAGCACCGGGTTGTCCCGGCACAGGTCGCGGATCTCGGCCGCCCCGAACTCGTACGCGCCCACCGAGCCCAGCGCGTGGGCGCCGACCTGCCAGCGGTAGGGAGGGAACAGCCAGGACCAGCCGACGAGTTCGCCGGGCCCCAGGGTCTCGACGGAGACGGCACCTCGGCCGGGCACGTCCATGTCGATGGAGACGGCACCCGACTCGACCACCCAGAACCGGTCGGCGAATCTGCCCTCGTCGCAGATGCGCCAGCTCTGCGGGAAGCTGACCTTCCTGGCGTGCTCCAGGAAGGCTCGGCGATGGGCCGGCGGGAGTGAGTCCAGCATGGTCACCGTGCTGCTCATCGGCGCATCCTCCTGCTCCCTTCCACACCCCCTGACCTCAGGGTACGGTCACTCACCTGCCGTCGCAGGGAGGTGACCGGCCAACCAGTCACGCGCCAGGTGAGCCACCTCGTCGAGCGCTCCCGGCTCCTCGAACAGGTGGGTCGCGCCGGGCACCACGTGGAGCAGACTGGGGCACTCGAGCGCCTCCTGTGCGCGCTGGTTCAGCTCCAGGACCATGGTGTCCCGGCCGCCGACGATGAGCAGGGTGGGCGCCCTGACCTCGCCGAGCCGGGGCATGGCCAGATCGGGACGGCCGCCCCGGGACACCACCGAGGAGACGTACGGGGCGGCCCGGGGGTCGGCCGCGGCCCACAGCGCGGCGGCCGCGCCGGTACTGGCCCCGAAGTAGGCGAGCGGCAGGTTCTCCCCGCGGGCCCACGCGGTGACCTCGACCAGACGGCCGGCGAGCAGTTCGACGTCGAAGACGTTGGCCCGGTCCGCCTCCTCTGCGGAGGTGAGGAGGTCGAACAGCAGGGTGCCGAGGCCGGCCTGGTTGAGGGCGGCGGCCACGGCCCGGTTGCGCGGGCTGTGCCGGCTGCTGCCGGTGCCGTGGGCGAAGACCACCAGGGCCCGTGCGTCGGCGGGCATGGTCAGCGTCCCGGCGAGCCGCACCCCGGCCTCGCCACCCACGGCCAGGTCCACCTCGGTGGTCCGCGGTCCCCGGGCGGCGGCCTGTTTGAGCAGCCCGGACACCTCGTGGTCGGCGGTCTGGGAGAAGTCGTGGTACCACTCCCCCACCGCGAAGAAGGCGCTCGGCGCCGACAGGCACACCACGTCGTCGGCGGCGTGCCGCAGGGCGGGCAGCGACTGGGGCGAGGCCACGGGCACGGCGAGGACGACCCGGGCGGCGCCCTGGGAGCGGGCCACCTCGCAGGCGGCGAGGGCGGTGGCGCCGGTGGCGACGCCGTCGTCGACAAGGAGCACCGTACGGCCGGCCAGTGGCGTGCGCGGGCGCCCCTCGCGGAAGCGGTGCGCCTGCCGGGCCAGCTCGGCCTCCTCGCGGTGCTCGACGGTGTCGATGTCGGCGCGGGAGACGTGGCTCATGCGGACGATGTCGTCGCTGAGCACCTTGGCGCCGCCCTCGCCGATGGCGCCGAAGCCCAGCTCCCGGTGGTACGGGACGCCGAGCTTGCGGACGACGATCACGTCCAGGGGTGCGTGCAGGGCGCGGGCCACCTCGTAGGCGACGACCACGCCGCCGCGGGGCAGCCCGAGCACGATGGGGTTGTCGAATTCCAGATGCCGCAGCCGCTCGGCGAGCTGCCGTCCGGCATCCGCGCGGTCTGTGAAGTGCATGGTTCCACCCCCGCGAGCGGGGAGATGCGGGACTTCTTACGACCTACCCTGAATGGGGAGCAGCAAGCAACCGGCAGGGACCGCGCGATGTCCGTGCTCGTGGGAACCTCGGGATGGCAGTACCGGGACTGGCGCGGCGTGCTCTACCCGCCCCAGGTGCCGCAGCGGCTGTGGCTGGAGGAGTACGCGCGCCGTTTCGGCACGGTCGAGAGCAACAACGCGTTCTACCGCCTGCCGTCCCGGGAGCTCTTCGCGAGCTGGCGCGAGCACACGCCCGAGGGCTTCGTGATGGCGGTCAAGGCCAGCCGCTACCTGACCCACATGAAGCGGCTGCGCGACCCGGAGGAGCCGGTGCGGCGGCTGCTGACGCACGCCGAGGGGCTCGGCGACCGGCTGGGGCCGGTGCTGCTGCAGCTGCCGCCGAACCTGAGGGCCGACGCCCGGGTCCTGGAGGCGTGCCTGCACTGCTTCCCCGAGGGCGTACGGGTGGCCGTCGAGCCGCGGCACGCCTCCTGGTGGACCCCCGAGATCCGGGCCCTGCTGAAGCGCCGCGGCGCCGCGCTGTGCTGGGCCGACCGGCGGGCACGCCCTGCGACGCCGTTGTGGCGCACCGCGGACTGGGGGTACGTGCGCTTCCATGAGGGCATCGCCCGGCCGTGGCCCCGCTACGGCTCCCGGGCGCTGACCACCTGGGCACACCGCATCGCGGACACCTGGCCGGAGGGCTCCGACGTGTTTGTGTACTTCAACAACGACCCCGGCGGGGCGGCCGTCCTGGACGCCGACGCCTTCCGTGAGGCGGTCCGCCAGGTGCGGCCGTCGTGATCCGGCGGCGGGTCGTCGTGACGGGCGACGTCCAGGGGGTGTACTTCCGGGACACCTGCCGAATGACGGCGGACGAGAGCGGGGTCGCCGGCTGGGTCCGCAACCGGCCGGACGGCACGGTCGAGGCGGTCTTCGAGGGTCCGCCGGAGGCGGTGGAACGGATGGTGGCCTGGTCGCACGAGGGCTCACCGCTGTCCATCGTGGACCGTGTGGAGGTCGTCAAGGAGGAGCCGGAGGAGCTCACCGGCTTCGAGATCCGTCCCACCCCCTGGCGCGGCTGAGGGCCCGCGCGAGGGCGGCGCGGCCGATGTGCGGCGCGGCCGTCACCGGCCCTCGCGTCGCAGGCCTTCGCGGTCGACCGGCGGCAGGTACTCGCGCACCAGGCTCCGCTCCCACCAGGCCCCGGTGGCCCGCAGGGTGCCCCGGTCGGTGAAGCGGTAGTGGTACAGGCGGGCCCGGACGTACGTGGGCGGGGCGTGCGGGAAGGGGTTGCTGCGCAGCAGGCGCAGCGTGCGGGGGTCGTTCTCCAGGAGCTTGCCGACGAACGGGATGAACCAGCTCCAGGCGTAGGCCGGGGAGATCCCGGCGAACCACATCAGCCAGTCCAGCCGCAGGTGGTACGGGGCGAACTGGCGGGGCAGCCGGTGCCGGTCGGTGGGCTTGCCCTTGAAGCCGTACTCCTTCCACACCGTGCCGGGACCGGGTTCGGCGGCGTCGGTGCCCTCGACGACGACCTCCAGGCGCATCCGGTTGATGCTGCCGAAGGCGCCGTAGGAGTTGACCAGGTGCAGCCGGTTGAAGGAGACGTTCATCATCTGGCCGCGGGAGAGCAGGTTGCGGGCGGGCCAGTAGCTGAGGACGGCGACGAGGACGGTGGCGGCGATCACCAGGGCCGCATACCAGGCGGGCGGGGGGACGGACGCCGCGGGCGGCGGCGCGGCCACGTACGAGCCGTCGAGCGCGGCGACGGCGAGGACGATGGTCAGCCAGTTCAGCCACGCGAAGTTGCCCGAGAGCACGAGCCACAGCTGGGTGGCGATGACGACGCAGGCGGCGATGCCCGCCACCGGTTGCGGGGTGAACAGGGCGACGGGCACGACCAGCTGGGCGAAGTGGTTGGCGGCGGTCTCGGCCCGGTGCACCCCGCGCGGCAGGTGGTGGAAGAACCAGCTGAGCGGGCCGGGCATGGGCTGCGTCTCGTGGTGGTAGTACAGGCAGGTCAGGTCGCGCCAGCAGGCGTCGCCCCGCATCTTGATCAGTCCGGCGCCGAACTCGACGCGGAAGAGCAGCCAGCGCATCAGCCACAGGATCAGCACGGGCGGCCCGGTCTCGTCGTTGCCGAGGAACACCGCCAGGAAGCCGGCCTCCAGCAGCAGGGACTCCCAGCCGAACGCGTACCACGTCTGGCCGACGTTGACGATCGACAGGTAGAGCAGCCACAGCGCCGCCCAGACCAGCAGGGCGGCCCACAGCGGCACGAGGTCCGTCACGCCCGCGACGACGGCCGCGGACAGCGCGACGCCGCCCCACGCGACGGCGGCGAAGAGGCGGTCGGAGTAGCGCAGGTGGAACAGGCTCGGCGCGTGGCGGAACGGCACGCGCCGCAGGAAGTCCGGGACGGGCAGCAGACCGTGCTCGCCGATGAGGGCGCGGAACTGGTTCGCGGCGGTGAGGAAGGCGACCAGGTAGAGCACGCCGAGGCCGCGCTGGACGACGACGCGGCTCAGCCAGTAGTCGGGTGCCGTGAACCACTCCATGGCCGCTTCTCCCGGCGGGCGGGCGGCGTGCTATTCGTGGTCGGCGACGAGGGAGAGCAGTCCGCCCTCCGGGTCGCGGATGCCCGCGACCCTGCCGTAGGCGCTGTCGAGGGGTTCGCCGGTCACCTCGCCGCCGAGGTCCTTGGCGCGCCGGACGGCCTCGTCGACGTCGGCGACGGTGAAGAAGACGTGCCACCGTGGCCGGACCTTGGGGTCGGCCGCGGCCTCGACGCCGCCTCCGCGGATGCCCGCGACGCTGTGCCCGTCGACGTAGAGGACGACGCGGTCGTTCTCCCACTCCACGACGTAGCGCGGCCCGCGCCGGTCCCAGTGGAAGACCTCGCCGTAGAACAGGGCCGCGGCGAAGGCGTCGCGGGTGCGCAGCTCGATCCAGGAGGGGGCGCCGTGCATCCGCAGCTTGCGGGCGGGGCCGTGCTCGCCCTCCCAGATGCCGAAGGAGGCGCCCATGGAGTCGGCCACCAGGGCCAGCCGCCCGGCGTCGAAGTCGAGCGGGCCCACGGCCACCGTGCCGCCGCGGTCGCGGATGTCGGAGGCGGTGGCGTCGGCGCTCTCCACCCCGAAGTACGTGGTCCAGGACACCGAGGTCTCCCAGTCCCGGGCGATGGCCCCGATGCCGGCAACCTCCGTGCCGTTCACCAGTGCGCGTTCGTACGGGCCCCAGCGGGAGGGACCGGGTTCGAACTCCCAGCCGAGCAGTGGTCCGTAGAACGCCTTCGCCACGTCCAGGTCGCGTGCCATCAGGCTGACCCAGCACGGGGCGCCCGCCACACAGCAGATCTTCGCGGTGGACACGTACCGGCCTCCTTGTCCTGCCCCGTTCCCAGAATGGCGGCAGCGGGTCCGGGAGGCATCTTCGGCGGTCCGTCGTACGTACCGGTGGGCGGGCGCCACATGCGCCGGATGGTGCGCTCCTGCTCCGGCTCAGTGGCCGAACAGGTGCATGCCCCGGCGGCGGGCGGACGCCGTGGGGGTCTTCGTGGTCGTGTCCGTGTCGTCGGCGGTCCCGGTGGCGACGGTCGGGGCGGTGGCGTCGGGCGCCGTCTCGGCGGCGCGGGCCCGGCGGCGCAGCCGGCGCAGCTCCGCGCGGCGGCTGCGCTCGCGTCCGGCGCCGGCCAGGGCGATGACCGAGGCCAGGCAGAACACCAGGGCGAGCGCGAGACCGGCGAGGAACGCGCCGAGGGTGTTGACGGTGGCGATGTCCGAGCCGAACAACGTCACGGTGTAGTCGGGTCCTCCGCCGAGGTTCTCCGCGATCAGGAGTCCGGTGAAGGCGGCGGTGGCGCCCATGAGCACGAATCCCAGCAGCAGCATCGTGTCCTCCTCGAAGTCGGGCGTGGTAGGGGCCCTCGCGCTGCGCCTACCCCGGGTACGGTCACGGATGCGTACGGCCGCCCTTGCGCAGGAAGCGCCGCAGCCGGGTGAGCGGCCAGGCGTTGACGACGTCGTCCTCGGTGAGCCAGCCCCGCTGCGCCGTACCGACGCCGTAGCGCATGAAGTCCAGGTGGACGGTGGCGTGCGCGTCGCTGTCGACGGCGAACTTCACGCCGTGCCGGCGGGCCCGCAGGATCAGCTCGTCGCCGAGGTCGAGCCGGTCGGGCTGGGCGTTGACCTCCAGCGCCGTGCCGGTGCGGGCGCAGGCCGCGAAGACCTCGTCGAGGTCGGCGTCGACGCCCGGGCGCCTGCCCAGCAGCCGGGTGGTGGGGTGGCCGATGATGTTGACGTACGGGTTCTCCGCCGCGCGCACCAGGCGCCGGGTGAGGGTTTCGCGGTCCTGGTGGAAGTGGGAGTGGATCGACGCCACGCACAGGTCGAAGCCGGCCAGGAACTCCTCCGGCCAGTCCACGCCCCCGTCGGGGCCGATGTTGAGTTCGGTGCCGTGCAGGACCCGCATACCCTTGTGGGCGCGGTCCAGGCGGCGGGCCTCCTCGCGCTGGGCGAGGATCTTCTCGTCCGTCATGCGCTGCATGGACAGGTCGGGTGCGTGGTCGGTGACCGCGTAGTAGGCGTAGCCGCGCGCGGCCGCCGCTGCCACCATCTCCTCCAGGCCGGCGAGGCCGTCGGTGAGGTCGGTGTGGGTGTGCAGGTCACCGCGGACGGCGCGCAGCGCGAGCGGCTCGGGGAGCTCCCCGGCCAGCCCGGCCTGGATCTCGCCCCGGTCCTCGCGCAGGGTGGGCGGTATCCAGGGCAGCCCGAGCCGGGCGTAGACCTCCTCCTCGGTGCGGGAGACGACGCGCTCGCCGGTCGCGGTGTCGAAGAGCCCGTACTCGGAGAGCTTGAGGCCGTGGTGGACGGCCATCTCGCGGGTGCGGATGTTGTGGGCCTTGGAGCCGGTGAAGTACTGCAGCGCAGCGCCCCAGGAGTCGGGCGGCACGACCCGAAGGTCGACCTGGAGGCCCTTGGTGGTCCGGATCGAGGTCTTCTTCGCGCCCCGCACGATGACCTCGGCGGTGCCCGCCATCCGGGTGAACGCCTCCATGAAGGGCCCGGACCGCTCGGCGGCGACGAGCACGTCGACGTCGCCGACGGTTTCCCGCATGCGGCGCAGCGAGCCGGCGTACGTGCAGCGCTCGCAGCCGGGGAGCGCGGAGAGCTCGGCGACGACCTCCTCGGCGACCGCGGTGGCGACGTCCAGCGGGACCCGGCCGGCCGAGGACCGCATCAGGCCGATGCCGTGCAGGATGGCCTCCTCGGTGCGGGCGCCGAAGCCGGGCAGGTCGCGCAGGCGTTCGGCGTGGATGGCGTCGGCGAGTTCCTGCACCGAGGCGATGTGCAGCTCCTGGTAGAGCATCATGGCCCGCTTGGGGCCGAGCATCGGGATCGCGGTCATCTCCCGTACGCCGGCGGGGATGCGGGCGCGCAGCTCCTCGACGGCGGGGACGGTGCCGGTGCGCAGGTACGCGGTGACCTTCTCGGCCACGGACTTCCCCACGTCGGGTATCTTCCGCAGTCCCTTGTCGTCGAGCCGGGAGACGTCCTCGTGGTGGCCGCCGATGGCGCGGGCGGCCTTCTCGTAGGCGCGCGCCTTGTACGCGTCGCCGCCGGTGATCCGGATGAGGTCGGCGTACTCGCGGAGCAGGGCTTCGACCTCGGCGTTGGCCCTGGCCATGTGGAGCCCCTTCCCGTGGCACGCCGTCGGCTAACGCCCGGGACCGTCCTTCCCCTCGCGGCCCGCGGGGCGATGAGGCACCGTGGAGGGGCGGCGGAACCGCCCGTTCCCACTGATCAGGGAGGACCCATGACCGACCACACGTACCGGGTGACCGAGATCGTCGGCTCGTCCGGCGAGGGCCTGGACGCCGCCATCCGCAACGGGCTGAGCCGTGCCTCGGAGACCCTGCGCAACCTCGACTGGTTCGAGGTGACGCAGATCCGCGGTCATTTCGCGGACGGGCAGGTCGGGCACTTCCAGGTCGGGTTGAAGGTCGGCTTCAGGCTCGAGGGGAGCGACTGAGCGACTGTCGTACCCGTCGGGCAGCATGGGCCCCACCGGTGCAAAGCACCGGGCGGGCCCATTCGACGGAGGCACACCATGGTCGCGTTCCAGCTGACGATCGACTGCGCGGATCCCGGGGCGCAGGCGCGCTTCTGGGCGGACGCGCTGCGCTACCGGATGGAGGACGCCCCGGACGGCTTCCCCACCTGGCGGGAGTACTGGCTCTCCGTCGGCGTGCCGGAGGAGGAGCTCGGCGACGGGGAGTGCAGCGACTCCATCGTGGACCCGGAGGGTGACGGGCCCCGGATCTGGTTCCAGCAGGTGCCCGAGGGCAAGGTGGTCAAGAACCGGCTGCACCTCGACGTCAAGGTGGGCGGCCGGCGGGCCGAGGTGCCCCTGGAGACCCGCAGGGAGCGGGTCGAGGCCGAGGTCGGCCGGCTGGTGGCGGCGGGGGCCTCCCGGCTGCGCGTGCTCGCCCAACCGGGCGTGGACCACTACGGGGTGGTGATGCAGGACCCGGAGGGGAACGAGTTCTGCGTGGCGTAGCCGGTGCCCGGTCCGCCGGACCGCCTTGCCTGCCCCAAATGGCGCATTTAGGCTCGAATCGACGGGGTGCCACAGCGGTGTCGACCGCCGCGACGAGCACCGAATCCCGCAGGGAAGAGGGCAGTGGCATGCCTGCGACCAAGAAGATCCTGGTCATCGTGACCAACGTCGACGAGTACGAGAAGGTCGGCATGCGCACCGGGCTGTGGCTCGGGGAACTGACGCACTTCTGGGACGTGGTCGAGCAGGACGGCTACTCCATGGACATCGCCAGTCCGGCCGGCGGCAAGGTCCCCCTCGACCCGGAGAGCCTCTCCCACGAGGTGCTGGGGGAGCTCGGCACCGGCAGGCACTACGCCGACCGCGCGTACATGGACCTCCTCGAGGACACGTTGCCGATCACCGACGTGAACCTCGAGGACTACGACGCCATTTACCTCACCGGCGGCCACGGCGTGATGTTCGACTTCCCGCAGAGCCGGGAACTGGAGGACCTGATGGCCAGGTTCTACGAGTCGGGCCGGATCGTGTCCACGGTCTGCCACGGCGCGACGGGGCTGCTCAACGTGACGCTGAGCAGCGGCGAACCGCTGGTCCGGGGCAGGCGGGTGACCGGGTTCTCGTGGCCCGAGGAGGAACTCGCCCACCGGGCCGAGGCGGTGCCCTACAGCCTCCAGGAGGAGCTGACGAAGCTCGGCGCCGACTACTCCACGGCCAGGCGGCCGTTCGACGCCTACGTCGTCGAGGACGGGCGGCTGATCACCGGCCAGAACCCCGGCAGCGCCCGCGCGGTCGCGGAGGCGGTCGTCCGGCAGCTGGAAGACGCCCAGCGTTAGGCACGCGCCGGGGCCGCGATCCGCAGGAAGGGGACGAGCGCCGCGGCCGCGACGACGGCGAGGACCGCGAACACCAGCCGGGGGCCGCCGAGTTCGGCCAGTACGCCGGCCAGGGCGGCGCCGAGCGGCATGGCGCCCCAGCTGAACAGTCTGCTGACGGCGCTGTAGCGGCCCATCATGTGCTCCGGCACGATGTCCTGGGCGATCGTACGGGCGTTGACCGCCCACAGGGTGCCGCCCATGCCGCCGAGGAAGGCGCCGGCGGCCACCGGCCAGAAGGCGGTGGTCAGCGCGGGCAGCGCCATCATCGCGGCGGTGCCGGCGATGTCGGCGGACATCGCGCCGCGGCGGCCCAGCAACCGGTTGACCCGGCCGACGGTGAGCGCGCCGGTCAGCCCGCCTACGCCGAGGGCGCTCAGCAGCAGCCCGTACCGCCCGGCGTCCAGGCCCATCGTGTGGGTCGCGTGCAGGGGCATCAGCGCCAGCCACGCGCCCCAGCAGGAGCACAGGACGGTGAGGACCAGCGAGAGGGTGCGCAGCAGGTCGTGCCGCCACACGTGGCGCAGGCCCTCGGCGATCTGCGTGCGGACGGCGGCGGGGGCGCGGTCCGCCACCGCGCCCGTGCCGCGTGCCCCGGCCACCCGCCCGGCGAGCAGGAACAGGGCGAGGGAGGCGAGCGCGTACGCGACCCAGGTCGCGCCGAGCGCGAACCCGGTGCCCACGGCGATCAGCACCCCGCCGACCAGGGGGCCGCAGAACTCGTTGCACACGGTCTCGGCGCCGGTGATCCACGCGTTGGCGCGTTCACGCCCGGCCGGGGGCACCACGGACGGTACGAGCGCCGCCTCCGCCGTCAGCGCCACCACCTCCGCGACGCCGAGGACGGCACCGGCCGCGCAGAGCACCCCGATGCCGAGCCCGCCACCGGCCGCCGCCGCGAGGAGGCAGGCCACGACCGCCATCCGCACGCCGCCCGCGGCCCACAGCAGCCCCCGGCGGTCCCGGCGGTCCACCAGGACGCCCACGGGGAGGGCGACCAGCAGCCAGGGCAGGGTGAGCGTCAGGGACACCGCCGTGACCTGCAGCGGCGAGCCGGAGGCCCGCGCCGCGAGCAGGGGCAGCGCCATCTTGGTCACCCCGTCGGCGAGATTGGTGACCGCGGTGAAGCCGACCAGCACGGCCGTGTTGCGGGTGCCCCGGAGGACCGTCGGCGGCGCGGTCGCGGACGCGGCCGTCGGGGCGGCGCCGTCCTTCACTGGCGTGACGCGGGCGCGGTCCCCCATGTGAACTCCCCCTACGCTAACCGGCTATCGGCTTCACCGGTCATTCTAACCGCCGTTCACGATAGCCGGTAGACTTCGGCGACAGGAGGTGCCCCGTGCTCGAACCCCCGCCCGCCGCCGTCCTGGTGGAGGCCTTCGCCAACACCGTCGACCTCGACCTCGGCACGGACGACCTGGCCGCGCCGGACCGGTTGTCCGCCTTCCTCGCCTCCCGCGGCCTGCTCGACGACGGCACGCCGGTCACGCCCGGCGAGCACGACCGCGCCCTGCGCCTGCGGGCCGGCATCCGCGAGGTGCTGGGCGCCAACGTCGGCGACACCCCCGACCCCGGGGCCGTCGCGGCCGCCGACGAGGTGCTGCGGGGGCTGCCCGTCCACGTCGCGGTCGGCGGGGACCGGCCCGTACTGTCCCCCGCGCCGGGGCTGCCGCCCGTGGAAGGGGCGCTCGCCCGCATCGCCCTGGCCTGGAGCGCGCTGGTGACCACCGGCGACGCGGCGCGCCTCAAGCGCTGCGCCGAGCACACCTGCGGCTGGGTCTTCTGGGACGTCTCCAAGAACCGCAGCCGCCGCTGGTGCTCGATGCGCGTGTGCGGCAACCGCAACAAGGCACGGGCGTACGCGGCCCGGCAGCGGTAGCCGCCCCGCGAGGACCCGGAGCCGGGGGCGCCCGGGCACGGCCCGGCGATCCGGTCCGCCCCCTGTGCCGCCGCGCGGGGGCATGATCCCGGTTGCGGGTCGTTGACGGGCGAAACAGCATGAAAGGGAGACCGATCTGGAGGTGGACCGGTGTCCTCACATGTTTCGGCGAACACCGCGGCGGAATCCGGCGTACTGCCGGAGCGCGGCCCGGACCCCGTCCCGGTCACCTTGCACGTCAACGGGGAACGGCGGGCGGTGGACATCGAGCCCCGGGTGAGCCTGCTCGACGCGCTCCGCGAGCACCTCCGGCTGACCGGCGCCAAGAAGGGCTGTGACCAGGGCACCTGTGGGGCCTGCACGGTGTTCGTGGACGGGCGGCGCGTACTGGGCTGCCTGACGCTCGCCATCGCGTGCGAGGGCCACGAGGTCACCACGATCGAGGGCCTCGCGCGGGAGGGCCGGCTCGACCCGATGCAGGAGGCGTTCATCGCGCAGGACGCCTTCCAGTGCGGCTACTGCACCCCGGGGCAGATCATGTCGGCGGTGGCCCTGCTGCGGGAGGGGCACGCCTCGGACGACGCGGAGATCAAGGAGTGGATGAGCGGCAACATCTGCCGCTGCGCCGCGTACCCCAACATCCGTGCGGCGATCCGCGCGGTGCGCGACGCGGGACCGGACACCGCTCCCGGAACCGGCAGCGGAGCGTGACACCGTGCGGCCCATCAGCTACACCCGCGCCACCGGCACGGCGGACGCCATCGCGGCCGTCACTGCCGACCCGCAGAGCCACTTCCTGGCCGGCGGCACCACGGAGGTCGACCTGCTGCGGCAGAACGTGCTCACGCCGCGACGGCTCGTCGACATCAACGACCTCCCCCTGACCGGCGTGGAGGGCATGCCCGACGGCTCGCTGCGGATCGGCGCGCTGGCCCGGATGAGCCAGGTCGCGCAGGCGCCCGTCGTACGGGAGCGCTTCCCGCTCGTCGCCCAGGCGCTGGAGCTCGGCGCCTCGGCGCAGTTGCGCAACATGGCCTCCATGGGCGGCAACATGATGCAGCGCGTGCGGTGCGGCTACTTCCGTGACTCCGCCTCACCCTGCAACAAGCGTGTACCCGGCAGCGGTTGCTCGGCGATCGAGGGGACGAGCCGCGGGCACGCCGTCCTCGGCACGAGCGCGCACTGCATCGCCGCCCACCCCTCGGACGTGGCCGTGGCCCTGGCGGCGCTGGGCGCGAGGATCCGGACCCAGGGGCCCGGCGGCGAACGCTCCTACTCCTTCGACGAGTTCTTCCTGCTGCCCGGCGACACCCCGGACCGGGAGCACCCGCTGGAGCACGGCGAGCTGATCACCGTGATCGAGGTGCCCTCGGTGCCGATCGCCCGTCGTTCCACCTACCTGAAGGTCAGGGACCGCGAGTCGTACGAGTTCGCCCTGGTCTCGGTGGCGGCAGCGCTGGCGCTGGCGGACGGGCTGGTGCTGGACGTCCGCCTCGCGCTCGGCGGGGTGGGCACCCGGCCCTGGCGGGCCGAACGCGCCGAGGAGTTCCTGCTCGGGGCCCCGGCGATCCCGGAGAACTTCCACGAGGCCGCGCGGGTCGAACTGACCGCGGCACGGCCCACGGCGATGAACGCGTTCAAGGTCGAACTCGCCTGCCGGGCCGTGGTCCGCGCGCTCGGGACCCTCACCGGGAGCCCGTCATGAGCCCGGCCGTCGGGCAGCCCATGGACCGTGTCGACGGCCGCCCCAAGGTCACCGGCTCGGCACGGTACTCGGCGGAGGTCCCGCTCCCCGGCATGGCGTACGCCGCGCTCGTCGGGGCCCACATCGCCTGCGGGCGGATCACCTCGATCGACGCGGGCGAGGCCGAGGCCGCCGAGGGCGTCCTCGCCGTCCTCACCCACGAGAACATCCCACCCATCGCGGCGCAGCCGCCGCTGATCCCCTCCCTGGCGGGGACGGCGGCGCCCGGCCAGACCTTCTTCCCCCTGCAGGAGGACGTCGTCCACTACGCGGGCCAGCACATCGCCGTCGTCGTCGCCGACACGCACGAACGGGCCCAGCACGCGGCGAGCCTGCTGCACGTGCGGTACGCGGAGGAGCCCTCCGTCACCACCCTCGACCAGGGCCGGGACCGGGCCCACGTGCCCGAGGCGATCTTCGGCGGCTTCATACCGGGCCGCATGAGCCGGGGCGACCTGCGGAAGGGGATCGACGAGGCCGACGTACGGCTCGACGTCACCTTCACCTACGCCGCCAACAACCACAACCCCCTCGAGCCTCCGGCGACCACCGCGTCCTGGGAGGGCGACGAACTCACCCTCTGGGACGCCACGCAGGGCATCACCTCCACCCAGCAGACGGTCGCCGCGCTGCTCGGCCTGCCGGTCTCCCGGGTGCGGGTCATCGGGCACTACACGGGCGGCAGCTTCGGCGGCAAGGCCATGATCTGGCACCATCCGGCCCTCGCCGCGATCGCCGCCCGGCAGGTGGGCCGCCCGGTGAAACTGGCGCTGACCCGCGAGCAGATGTTCACCTCGATGGGACACCGCGAGGAGCAGGAGCAGACGATCACGCTCGCCGCGGCCGGGGACGGACGGCTCACCGCGCTGCGCCACCACAAGCTCTCCCCCACCTCGCACTTCGACGACTGGGCCGAACCCTCCCTCGGCGTCGCCTCGCAGATCTACGGATGCCCCCACTACGAGGGCGAGTACCGGCTGTTCCGCGCGAACACCATGACGCCGACCTTCGTGCGCGCGCCGGGCGAGGCCTCGGGCATGTTCGCCATGGAGTGCGCGATGGACGAGCTCGCCGAGCGCCTCGGGATGGACCCGCTGGAACTGCGGCTGCGCAACATCACGGCGACCGACCCCGGCACGGGCGACCCGTGGTCGAGCTGGGGGCTGGAGGAGTGCTACCGCCGCGGCGCGGAGCGTTTCGGCTGGGCGGACCGCGATCCGCGACCGCGCTCCCGGCGTGAAGGGCACTGGCTGATCGGCACGGGCATGGCCAGCGCCGGCTACCCCGTCGCCCAGCCCGTCACCCCGCAGCGCGCCCGCGCCCGCCTCTACGCCGACGGGACCGCCCTGGTGCAGGCGGCCACCCCCGACTTCGGGACCGGCGTGGCCACGGCCATGACGCAGGTCGCCGCCGACGCCCTCGGCCTGCCGGCCGGGCGGTGCCGCTTCGAGAACGGCGACACCGCCTTCCCCCAGATCGCCGCGGCCGTCGGCTCGGCCGGGGCGGGCATGATCAGCGCGGCCGTCCACACCGCGGCCACCACCCTGCGCGACGCGCTCGTCGCGCGGGCGGTCGCGGACGCGGAGTCGCCGCTGCACGGCGCGGCCCCCGAGGCCGTCGAGGTCCAGGACGGCCGCATGGTGCTCCGGGACGACCCCGGCACCGGTGAGACCTACGCCGACATGATGCACCGTCAGTTCCTCCCCGACGTGGAGGCCCTGGGCTCCTGGACCCCCGACGCCGGCGCGAACGGGCACGCCCTGATGACCTTCGGCGCCCAGTTCGCCGAGGTCGCCGTCGACGCCGACCTGGGCCTCGTCCGGGTCCGCCGCATGGTCGGCGCCTTCGCCCCCGGGCGGGTCCTCAACCCCAAGACCGCCCGCAGCCAGCTCACCGGCGGCATGATCTGGGGACTGGGTCAGGCCCTCCTCGAGGCCAACCACATGGAGGCCCGCACCGGCCGCTGGGCGGCGTCGAGCCTCGGCGACTACCTGGTCGCCGTCAACGCGGACGTGCCGGACGTCGACGTCGAGCTCGTCGAGGTCGAGGACACCGTCGTCAACCCCCTCGGCGTCAAAGGCGTCGGCGAGATCGGCCAGGTCGGCGCCGGCGCCGCCATCGCCAACGCCGTCCACCACGCCACGGGCCGCCGCGTCCGCAAGATGCCGATCACCATCGAGGACCTGCTCTAGCCTCCGCCGGGCCCCGGGCATCACGCCCACGGGCGGCAGGTGGCGGGGCCGAGCCCCCACGCGCGGCCTCGCACCGCGCCGACCCCGCCGCCCGCGGCCGAAGCCCTGGTCCTGGGCCGGACGTTGCCCGAAGGTGGGAGTACGCAACGGCGAACCGGCGACATGCGCCCTGCATGACCGTCCCGCTCCGCCGGCGGCCTTGAGCAACGGGCAGCCGCATGGGGTGTCCGTGTACCGGAGCCGGATCTGGCGACGCTGGTGGCCTGCGCCGGGGCGTGAGGACCCCTCAGGGGCCGACGTCGCGGCGGCGGACGCGGCGGCGGATGTGGCGGGCGGTCAGGGCGGCGGCGAGGAGGGCCACGGCGATCAGGGCGTAGAGCTGGAAGCGGGTGAGCCAGGCGTAGAGGGGGCCGAGGCGGGTGCCCGCGGCGTAGGCGAGGGCGGCCCACACGCCGACCCAGAGGATCGCGCCGAGGGTGTTGCAGAGCAGGAAGCGCCACCAGGGCATGCCGGCGGTGCCGGCGATGATGCCGTTGGTCTGGCGCAGGACGTCGACGAACCGGGCGAGGAGGACGACGAGGTCGCCGCGGCGGGCGAAGAACTCCTCGCCGCGCACGAAGCGTTCCGGGGTGAGCAGGACGTAGCGGCCCCAGCGGTGGACGAAGGCGCGGCCGCCGATGCGGCCGATGAGGTAGCCGAGGCAGTCGCCCGCGACGGCCGCGGCGACGGCGACCACGACGACGCCGGCGATGTCCATCCGGCCGGTGCCCGCGTAGGCGGCCGCGACGACGAGGACGGTCTGCCCGGGTACGGGGATGCCGCAGTTGTCGAGCAGGACGAGGACGCCGACCGCCAGGTAGCCCCAGTCGTCGAGGAGCGGGGCGAGGTGCGCGAGGGGGCCGGGCAGCGGCGGCGGGACGGTGGCCGGGGCCATGCGCTCACCCCGCGGTCGTGTCGCCGGGGCGTTCGGGGAGCGTGAGGTTGTCGCCGGTGGCCGGGTCGAAGACCTGGGCCTGTGCGGTGTCCAGCCACAGCCGCAGGCGTTCGCCCTCGCGGGCCCGGGTCCTGGCGGAGAGCCGGGCGACGACCTCGGGGCCGCCGGCGCCGGAGTCGGCGAGCCCGGAGTCGGCGGCGAGCTCGGCCAGTTGCTCCGCGGCGGCCGCGGCGGCCGCGCCGCCCTCCTGGGCGACGTGGACGTAGACGTCGGAGCCGAGGGACTCGCGGACGTCGACGGCGACGGTGACCGTGGCGCCGCCCCGGCCGGGGTCGACGAGCGCGGCGTCCTCGAAGTGCTCGGGCCGGAAGCCCGCGATGACCTCGCGCGGTGCGTCGTGGCGTGCCAGGGCGGTGCGGAGGCGGTCGTCGAGCGGCAGGTCGCCGAGGGGGGTGCGCAGCCGGTCCTCCTCCACGGCGGCGGGCAGGAAGTTCATCGCGGGCGAGCCGATGAACCCGGCGACGAAGAGGTTGCGCGGCCGGTCGTACAGTTCCTGCGGCGAGCCGGTCTGCTGGACGACGCCGCCGCGCATCACGACGACGCGGTCGCCGAGGGTCATGGCCTCGGTCTGGTCGTGCGTGACGTACACCGTGGTGGTGCCCAGGCGCCGCTGCAGCCGGGCGATCTGGGTGCGCATCTGGACCCGCAGCTTGGCGTCGAGGTTGGAGAGCGGCTCGTCCATCAGGAAGGCCTTGGGCTCGCGGACGATGGCCCGGCCCATGGCGACGCGCTGGCGCTGCCCGCCGGAGAGGTTGGCGGGCTTGCGGTCGAGGTGGCCGGTGAGGTCCAGGACCCGGGCGGCCTCCTCGACCTTCTCCTTGATGACGGCCTTGTCCACGCCGGCCAGCCGCAGGGCGAAGCCCATGTTCTGGCGGACGGTCATGTGGGGGTAGAGGGCGTAGCTCTGGAAGACCATGGCGATGTCGCGGTCCTTGGGGGCCTTGTCGTTGACGACCTGCCCGCCGATGCGCAGGGTGCCCTCGGTGATGTCCTCCAGCCCGGCGATCATGTTGAGGGTGGTGGACTTGCCGCAGCCTGACGGCCCCACGAGGATCACGAACTCGCCGTCCCCGATGGCGAGGCTGACGTCGCGGACGGCGACCGCGCCGTCGGGGTAGCGCTTGGTGACGCCGTCGAGGGTGATCTCGGCCATGTGCGGTCCTTCAGCCCTTCACTGCGCCGGAGGTGAGTCCGGCCACGATGCGCCGCTGGAACAGCAGCACGAAGACGACGATCGGGACGGTGATGACCACGGCGGCCGCGGCGATCGAGCCGGTGGGCTGCTGGAACTGGGAGCTGCCGGTGAAGAACGCGATCGCCGCCGGCACGGTGCGGGCGGTGGTGGTGGAGGTGAGGGAGATCGCGAACAGGAAGTCGTTCCAGCAGAAGATGAAGACCAGGATCGCCGTGGTGAACACCCCGGGCGCCGCGAGCGGTGCGATGACCAGCCGGAAGGCCTGGGCCGGGGTCGCGCCGTCGACCTTGGCCGCCTTCTCCAGGTCCCAGGGGATCTCGCGGAAGAACGCCGACAGCGTGTAGATCGCCAGCGGCAGCGAGAAGGTCATGTACGGGATGATCAGCCCGGCCCAGGTGTCGAACAGTCCGAGGAAGCGCTCGATGTTGAACAGCGGCGACACCAGGGAGATCGGCGGGAACATCGCGATCAGCAGCGAGGTCCCGATCAGCAGCCCTTTGCCGGGGAAGCGCAGCCGGGCCACGGCGTAGGCGGCCATGGTGCCCAGCGTGACGGCGACGACGGTGGAGATCAGGGCGATCCCGATGGAGTTGACCAGCGCGCGGGTGAACTCGGAGGTCGCGAAGATGCCCCGGTAGTTCTCCAGCGTCCACGTACGAGGGACGAAGCTGCCGTCGGAGAGGGTGGCGGGGGCCTTGAAGGACAGGGCGACGATCCACCACACCGGGAACAGCGCGTACAGCACCACGACGGTGTTGACGACGCTCCAGCGGGCGATCCGCCGCCGCTGCGCCGGGCTCGTGCTCATCGTCCGGTGTCCTCCGATCCGGGGGCGGCCGTGCCGAACAGCCGGATGAAGGCGAAGGCGATGACCGCCACGCACACGAAGATCAGCACCGAGATCGCCGAGCCGATGCCGAGGTTCAGCGCCGTGAAGAGGTTGTCGTAGCCGAGGATCGACACCGAGCCCGTGCCGTTGGAGCCCTGCGTGAGCACGTAGATGTTGTCGAAGATCCGGAACGCGTCGAGGGTGCGGAACAGCAGCGCCACCAGGATGGCGGGCTTCATCAGCGGCAGCGTGACCAGCCGGAAGCGCTGCCAGCGGCCGGCGCCGTCGACCATGGCCGCGCGCAGGGTCTCCTCGGGCACCAGGGCCAGCCCGGCGAGCAGCAGCAGCGCCATGAAGGGCGTGGTCTTCCAGACCTCGGCCAGGATGATCAGTCCGATGGCCTTCCAGTGGTCGGTCAGCGGGGCCTGTCCCGCCGCGTCGACGAGGTAGCCGATGCCGGGGGTCCAGGCGTACTGCCAGGAGAAGGCGGCGACGACGGTCACGATGCCGTACGGCAGCAGGATCGCGGTGCGCACCGCGGAGCGGCCGAGGACCGCCCGGTGCATGACGACGGCCAGGCCCATGCCGAGGGCCAGTTCCACCGCGACGGACACCACCGTGATCAGGCAGGTCACCCAGAAGGCCTCCCACCAGAACCCGGAGCTCAGGACCGCGGCGTAGTTGTCCAGGCCCACGAAACGGGCCAGCTGGGGGAAGCGCAGGTCATAGCGGTGCAGGGACAGGTAGACGGCGTAGAACACGGGGTAGGCCGTCACGACGAGCATGACGACCACGGCGGGGGCGCAGAGCAGCCAGCCCAGCCGCCGCTCCTGGCGGGCGCCCTCCGAGAGCCGCGTCACGGGACCAGCCCCTTGGACTGCAGGGCGTCCTCGATCTGCCCCCGCAGGTCCCGGACGGACTCGGCCGGCCGGATGGCGGCGGGTGGTGACAGGGTGTGGGCCACCGCGATGGACACGTTCTGGTAGGCGGGGGTCTGCGGCCGCAGGGCGGCGTTCTCCAGCTCGGCGAGGATGTCCTGCGCGAAGGGGTAGCTGCGTTTGATCCGGGGATCGTCGTAGAGGCCGCGTAGGGTCGGCGGCAGGCCGCCCCGCAGCGCGGCGGTCCGCTGGTTGTCGCGGTCGCGCAGGCACAGCGCCGCCTCGAAGGCGAGGGCAGGCCGGCGGCTGTAGGCGCCGACGGCGAGGTCGATCCCGCCGATGGTGACCCGCGCGGGACGGCCGGCGTCGACCCGCGGGTAGCGGGCCCACCGGAAGTGCCGGAACAGCTCGGGGTTGTCGGCCTTCATCGCCGGATACACGAAGGGGTAGTTCAGCTGGAAGGCGGCGGTGCCGGACTCCATGGCCAGCCGGTTCTGGTCCTCCGTCTGGTTGGGCAGCGACGGGTCGGCGGCGGGCGAGACCGCCAGGTCGCGCATGATGCCCGCGGCCCGCACCGCCGGCGCGCCGAGCGAGGGCGCGGTCGCGTCGGCGTTGAGGATCGACCCGCCGGCGCTGGCGACGAGCGTGTTGAACCAGACGGTGAGCCCCTCGTACTGGGCGCCCTGGACCTCGATCCGGTGGGGCTTGCCGGCCTTCGCCAGGGCGCGGGCAGCATCGAGCATCCCGGCCCAGGTCGTGGGCGGCTCCGGCACGAGGTCCGACCTGTACCACAGCAGCTGGACGTTGGTGTTGTACGGGACGGCGTAGAGGCGGCCCTTCCACGTGGCCGTCCGCAGCGGCGCGGCGAGGGTGTCCCGGACGGCTTCGGCACGCCGGTCGCCCGTCCACGGGCGGATCCAGCCGGCCTCGGCGAATTCCGGGGCCCAGGTGACGTCCAGGCCGAGGACGTCGAGCGCGGGGTCGTGTGCGGCCAGCCGGCGTACGAGTTGCTGCCGCTGGCCGTCCGCCGTCCGGGGGAGCTTGTTGTAGCGGATGACGTAGCGTCCGCCGGAGGCACGGCTGCAGCGGTCGGCGGCCTGCTGGAGCGCCCCGGAGTCGTCGGGGAAGTTGTACCAGTCGAGCGTCGCCCGTCCGGACGTCCGCGACGCGCCGCCGCACGCGACCGCGGCGGCCGCGAGGACGACCACCGCGGCAAGGGCCCCGGAGCGCCATACCGCGCACGCCATAGGCACCTCGCTCCCCTGCTCGGACACACTCGGCCCGGACCATGAAGCCCCCGCCGCGGCCGCCGACGGTGCCTCAGGGGCGTGTCGGGGCCGGGTATTCACGCGGTCGG
Organism: Streptomyces sp. NPDC001902; assembly: GCF_042891295.1. Taxonomy (NCBI): domain Bacteria; kingdom Bacillati; phylum Actinomycetota; class Actinomycetes; order Kitasatosporales; family Streptomycetaceae; genus Streptomyces; species Streptomyces sp. NPDC001902. The sequence continues at coordinate 162,694 of NZ_JBIATA010000014.1, forward strand.
CGCAACCCGTGCCGCCGACCGGTGCCGGCGTCCCCCGCGTGGGGAGACTGGCAGGGTGCCCGGCGTCCTCCCCGCCCCGCTCGCCGACCTCCTGCGGCGCAACAACGACCCGATCGTCGTGCAGACGGTGCGCTCCACCGTGGCCGCGGTGCTGTCGTACGCCGTGGCCGTCTGGCTGCTGCCCAACCCCGCGCCGCTGACGGCTCCGCTGACGGCCCTGCTCGTGGTGCAGGTGACGCTCTACACGACGGTGACCACGGGCGTCCGACGGGTGGTCAGCGTGGTGGCGGGCGTCCTCATCGCGGTCGGCTTCGCGGAGCTGATCGGGCTGACCTGGTGGAGCCTCGGGCTGATCATCCTGGCGTCGCTGGTGATCGGTCACTTCATCCGCGTGGACGAGTTCGTGGCCGAGGTGGCGATCAGCGCGATGCTCATCCTGGCCGTCCCCGCCCCCTCCGGCGAGGCGCTGGACCGCATCCTGGAGACCCTGGTCGGGGCGGTCGTCGGGGTGCTGCTGAACGTCGTCGTGCCGCCCCCCGCCTTCGTGGAGCCGGCCGGTGACGCGGTGCGGGAGCTGGCCGAGCACATGCGGGCGCTGATGCTCCGTATGGGGCGGGAGGTGCGCGACGGCGCCACCGCCGGGCAGGCCCGCTCCTGGCTGATGGACGCACGCCGGCTGGACAACGAGATCGCACGGTTCGACGCCTCGCTGCGCAGGGCGGAGGAGGGGACCCGGCTCAACCCGCGGGTGAAACCGGCGGAGGGCGCGATGGCCCGGCTCCTCCTGCGCAGCGGGCTGGACACCCTGGAGGTGTCGACCGTGCTGCTGCGGACGCTGTGCCGCTCACTGACGGAGCTGGACCGCGAGCGCGGCGCGCGGGAGCCGCTGTTCACCGGCGAGCTCGCCGCCGGCATCGACGAGTTGTTCGCCGACATGGCCGACGCCGTCGACAGCTACGGCCGGCTGATCGCCGCCCAGGTCACGGAGGGCGCGGACCAGGCGGAGGCCCGGCTGGAGGACGCGCTGCGGCGCGGCCGGGAGGAACGGGACCGGATCGCGGCGCTGCTGCGGGCGGAGACGGAACGGCGCTGGGAGAGCTGGGACCTGTACGGGGCGCTGCTGGCCAACATCGACCGGCTGCTGGACGAGCTGGACCTGGAGAAGCGCTCGCTGTGGCTGTCGGAGCAGCTCGTCGCCGCCGCGCCGCACTCGACGACGCTGCCCGGCCGGATGCGCCGTCAGGCCCGCTCCGCCGCCGCCCGGCTGCGCCTGAGGTCCCCCGGTGGGACCGGTTCCGGGCGGGAAGGACGGTGATCATGCCTCATGCTGGTGGGATGGACCTGCTGAACGTGTGCGTCGCCGGGGCGACCGGCTGGACCGGGGAGGCGGTCGCGCGCGCCGTCCTGGACTCCGGGGACCTGCGGCTGCGGACGGCGGTGGCGCGGTCGGCGGCCGGCGCGGACCTCGGGGCGGTGTGGGGCGGTCCGGAACTCGGGGTGCCCGTCTTCAGCACGGTCGACGACGCTCTGGACGGCGTGGACGTGCTGATCGACTACACCTCGCACACCGCTGTGGGGCGTCATGTGCGCACCGCCGTGGTCCGCGGGGTCAACGTCGTGGTCGGCTCGTCGGGCCTGTCCGGCGCGGACTACGAGGAGATCGCCGCGCTGGCCGAGGAGCACGGTGTCGGCGTGGTGGCCTCGGGGAACTTCTCACTGACCGCGGCCATGGCGCAGGCCTGCGCCCGGCTGGCCGCCCGTCACCTGCCGCACTGGGAGATCCTCGACTACGCCTCCGCGACCAAGCCCGACGCCCCCAGCGGCACCGCGCGCGAACTCGCCGAACAACTGGGCGCCGTACGGCGGCCCGAGTACGCCGTGGACCCGGGACGCACGGCGGGACACCCCGAGGCCCGCGGCGCGTCGATCGCCGGCACGCAGGTCCATTCACTGCGGTTGCCGGGCTACACCCTCGCCGTGGAGGCACAGTTCGGGCTGCCCGACGAGCGCCTGGTGATCCGTCACGAGGCGGGCACCTCCCCCGCCCCCTACGTCGCGGGGACCCTGCTCGCCGCTCGCGCGGCCGCGACACGCCGGGGTCTGGTACGCGGTCTCGACACGCTGTTGCTCAGCGGGGACTGACGTTCCGTACCTCGTGGCACTGCGTCACTTCCTTGGCCACGCTGTCGCCCGGACGCTCCGCTCGACGGGCGGCCGTTGACCGCGCGACGTACGACTGGATCGCAGGGGCGGCGGCGACCGCCGTCCGCCACCCGTCCGAAGGAAGGACACTCATGCGAACCAGTCTGATGCGCCGCACCGCTCTCGGCGTCGCGACCGGACTTCTTGCCACCGGCCTCTTGGCCGCCTCGACCGGCAGCGCCGTCGCCACGGCGGCCAGCGACGACGGCGGGAACGGCTCCTACAGCAAGGGCAGCGACGACTACGGCGACGACGACAACGGCTACGGCGACAACGGCGGGGACAACGGGAACAACGGCTACGGCGACAGCGACAGCGACAGTGGCCGCGGCGGAGGCGGAGGCGGTGGCAACGGCCGCGGCGGCGGGGGCGGAGGCGGCGGCGGGGACAACGGCGACGACGACGGCGGCTACGGCGACAACGGCCGCGGCGGCAGCGGTGGCGGTGGCGGCGGCCGGGGCAACGGCGACGACGACGGCGGCTACGGCGACAACGGCCGCGGCGGCAGCGGTGGCGGTGGCGGCCGTTCCGACTGGAACGACAACGGCGCCAGCGGTCGCGGCGGCGACAACGGCGACGATGACGATGACGACAACGGCAACGACAACGGCGGGGGCAAGGGCGGAAAGGGAGGCGGTAAGGGCGGCAACGGGAACAACAGCGACAACGGAGACAACGCGACCTACAAGGACAAGGACGACAACAACGGGAAGGGCAGCAGCAAGGGCAGCAAGGGCAAGAGCGGAAAAGACAACAAGGGCAAGAAGGGCAACAAGGGCGGAAAGGGCCACGACAAGGGCCACCACAAGAAGTACAAGAAGCACCACAAGAAGCAGTGCAACAAGCACGGCTACCGGTTCAGCTTCAGCTACAAGTACAGCGTGAGCTATGGCTATGGCGTTGGGTTCGGCAACGGCGTCCACACCCTCGGTCTCGGCAAGGGCCACAACGACTTCGACTACGGGTTCGGTGACAAGTCCGGCCGCGGCTACGGCGGCCTGTACAACTCGGGTTCGCTGAACGTGCTCATCTGACGCGGGGCTGCCGCCGGGTACGACGAGGGCCGGGAGGAACGTTGTGTTCCTCCCGGCCCCGCGTACGTGCGCTTTGCGTCAGCCGAGGTCGGACGCGTTGATGTAGCCGCTCTTGACCAGCAGCTTCTCGTAGTTGCCCTTGTCGACGCCGACCGGGGAGATCAGGTACGACGGCACGACCTTGTTGCCGTTGTCGTACGTCGAGTTGTCGTTGATCTCCGGCCGCCTGCCGCTGAGGATGTCCTGAGCCATCTGGACCGCGCGGGCCGCGAGCTTGCGGGTGTCCTTGTAGACCGTCATGGACTGCTCGCCCTTGATGATCTCCTTCACCGAGTCGACCTCGGCGTCCTGGCCGGTGATGACCGGCATCGGCTTGGCCGTGGTGCCGTAGCCGTTGGCCTTCAGCGCCTGGATGACGCCGCGGGCGATGCCGTCGTTGGGGGCGAGGACGGCGTCCACGGTGGAGCTGCCCTTGTAGTGGTTCTTCAGCCGGGTCGCCATCGACTCGGTGGCGATCGCCGCGTCCCAGTGGAACGTCGCCACCTGGCTCAGGCGGGTCTGGTCGCTCTTGACGACCAGCTGGCCCTTGTCGATGTAGTCCTGGAGGACGTCCATCGCGCCCTTGAAGAAGTACGAGGCGTTGTTGTCGTCGGGGTCGCCGGCGAAGACCTCGAGGTTGTACGGCCCGTTGCCGGACTTCAACCCGAGCTTCTGCTCGATGTACTTGCCCTGGATCGTGCCGACCTGGGTGTTGTTGAAGCTCGCGTAGTAGTCGACGTTGCTGGAGCCCAGCAGGAGGCGGTCGTAGGCGATGACCTTGACACCCGCCCTCGACGCCTTCTGGAGGGCGTCGCCGAGCTCGAATCCGTCGACCGCTCCGATGATCAGGAGCTTGTCGCCCCGGTCGATCATCGCCTCGACCTGGTCGACCTGCGTGTTGACCTTGTCGTCGGCGTACTGCAGGTCGGTCTTGTACCCCTGGGCCTTGAACAGCTTGGACATGTTGTCGCCGTCGGCGATCCAGCGGGTCTGCTTCTTGGTGGGAAGGGCGATGCCCACCGTGACTTCGCCGCCCTGCCCGCCCGAATCGCCGCCGCAGCCGGTGGCCGCTGCCGTCAGGGAGAAGGTGAGGACCACCAGGGACGCGGTACGCAGCCTGGCAGTTCTGCCAGCGTGCATGGGACTCAGTTCCTTTCGGGCCGAACAAAAGTGTGCTCTCATCGCCCACCCCCGAGAGCGACAGTGTCCGGGCCCGTCACGGAGATCCGTGGCAGCCCAGCGATCCGCCGGAGCCCGGTGAACTGCTGATGCGTCAGGCCCGAGGAATGCTGTGGGAGGACGACGGCAGCACGCCACGCTCCCGGTCCCGGCGAGGCCCGTGACCACCGGACCCCACCTGGACGGATACCTCGAAGTTGGATCCGGACAATAGCACAGCCACTCGTACGGACGTTCAGCCGACCGGCACCGCGTTCGGGCTCGTCTGGGTTCCGCTCCCGGGGACCGGCTCGGAGGCGTCGGCGCCCAGCGCGACGATCCTGTTGTCGGCGTCGACGTGCACCACCCGCGGCCGCAGCGCGCGGGCCTCCGCGTCGTCGACCTGCGCGTAGCTGATCAGGATGACCAGGTCCCCGGGGTGCACCAGGTGCGCGGCGGCACCGTTGATGCCGATCACCCCGGAGCCGCGGCGGCCCTCGATGACGTAGGTCTCCAGTCGGGCGCCGTTGGTGATGTCCACGATGTGGACCAGCTCGCCGGGCAACAGGTCGGCGGCGTCCATCAGATCGGCGTCGACGGTGACGGAGCCGACGTAGTGCAGGTCGGCCTCGGTCACGGTGGCACGGTGGACCTTGGACTTGAACATGGTGCGCAGCACGGCTCACACTCCTGATGCGGACGGTCGCGTCCCGGTCGGGGTACGCGCCTGATGAGGCCATGATAGTCGGCGCGAACCACGGGCCCCGAGGTGCCCGTTCGCGTCAGTGACTGCCGCTTCCGCCCCACCTCTAGGCAAGTGGACCAATAGCCGGATATCTTCCCTGCCTGCCGCCTCGCCGCGGCGTGGCACAGGCTCGGGGAAGGGGCGCCGTGCGCGAGTTCAGCCTTCCGCCCCGGGCGGAGCAACTGCGGTCGGGGGGACTCGCCGACTCGGTGTACGACGCGGCCGACAGGCGCCCGGACGCGGCCGTCCTGGCCCGGCGCGAGGGGCACGAGGGCGATCGCTGGCAGGAGGTCGGCGCCGCGGCCTTCCGCGACGAGGTGGCCGAAGTGGCCCGCGGTCTGGTGGCGGACGGTGTCCGCTTCGGCGAGCCGGTGGCGGTGATGGCCCGCACCCGGTACGAGTGGACGCTGTTCTCCTACGCGCTGTGGTCGGTGGGTGCCCGGATCGTCCCCGTCTATCCCACCTCCTCGGCCGAGCAGGTCCGCTGGATCCTCGCAGACTCCGGGGCGGTCGCGGTCGTCGTCGAGCACGAGGACCACGCCATGACGGTGGGCGCCGTCTGCGACACGCTGCCCGCGCTGCGCCGGATCTGGCAGCTGGACGCGGGGTGCGTCCCGTGGCTGGCGGCGCTGGGCCGGCAGGTCCACCCGGTGATGCTCGACCAGTTGCGCTGGGCGGTCGAGCCGCAGTCGGTGGCGGTGATCGCCTACACCTCGGGCACCACGGGGCCGCCCAGGGGCTGCCTGATCACCCACGCCAACCTCGCCGCCGAGTGCGACACGCTGCTGGCCGGGTACGGCTCGATCTTCGCCCCGCCGGGGGTGCGGCCGTCGGTGCTGGCGTTCCTGCCCATGTCGCACATCTACGGGCTGATGGTGACCACCTGCGCGGTGCGCGGGGGCGTGCTGCTCGGTCACCAGCCCGACCTGACACCGGGCGAACTCCTCCCGGCGTTCCGTTCCTTCCGGCCGACCATCCTGCTCGCCGTCCCGTACGTCTACGAGAAGATCATCCAGGGCGCGCGGAACACCGCCGCCCGCGGCGGCAAGGCCCATGTCTTCGACCGGGCGGCGGACGTGGCGGTGCGCTACGCCGAGGCCGTGGAGCGGCACGCGCTGGGCTCGGGTCCGGGGCCGGGACCGCTGCTGCGGGCGGCGCACTCGGCGTTCGACCGGATGGTCTACCGGCGGATCCGGGACGTGCTGGGCGGGCGCGTGCACTACACCGTCTCAGGCGGGTCCCCGCTCAGCCGTGAACTGTCGCTGCTGTTCGCGGGTGCCGGGCTCACCATCTACGACGGGTACGGGCTGACCGAGACCACGGCCGCGGTGACCGCGCAGCCGCTGGGGAAGGTGCGCTTCGGCACCGTGGGCCGGCCGCTGCCGGGCAGCGCGGTGCGGATCGCACCGGACGGCGAGGTGCTGGTGCGGGGGACGACGGTCTTCGCCGGCTACCACGCCGACCCGGTCGCGAACCACGAGGTGTGGCGCCGCGGCGGCTGGATGGCCACCGGCGACATGGGCTCGCTCGACCCGGACGGGTACCTGACGATCACCGGGCGGAAGAAGGACATCATCATCACCAGCGGCGGCAAGAGCGTGGCGCCGCTGGTGCTGGAGGAGCGGCTGCGCGCGCACCCGCTGGTCTCGCAGTGCATCGTGGTCGGCGACAACAGGCCCTTCGTCGCGGCGTTGATCACCCTGGACCGGGAGGCCGTCCAACTGCGGACCGCGATGGCCGAACCGGACGTGCACGCCGAGGTCCAGCGCGCGGTGTCGATGGCCAACGCGGCGGTCTCGCGGGCCGAGTCGATCCGGGCGTTCCGCATCCTGCCGCACGAGTTCTCGGTGGAGAACGGGATGCTGACGCCCTCGCTGAAGCTCCGCAGGAACACGATCGTCAGCGAGTACGCGGCGCAGATCGAGTCGATCTACTCCTCTCCGGCCCCCTGACCGGCTCCGCCGGCGCCGCCCCCGTCGATCAGCCGGCGCAGCCGGTCGAGGAACGTCCGCTGGGCGGAGAGGATCTTCCCGTGGGCGGCCGGGCCGAGCGGGAACCACGCGGCCCGGTCGACCTCGGGGAACTCCCGGACCCGGCCCGAGCCCCGGGGCCACTCCATGGAGAAGGTCCCGGGCACCACGAGGCCGGTGTCGAGGTCGCCCTCCAGCGCCCAGACGGTCACGACCTTCCCGTTGGGCTGCAGGTTCTCGCCGAGCGGCAGCAGCTCGCCCTGCGGCACGGGCAGGCCCAGTTCCTCCAGGAACTCGCGCCGGGCGGCCGCCTCGGCGGTCTCGTCGGGCTCGTACTCGCCCTTGGGGATGGTCCAGGCCCCGGCGTCCTTGGAGGACCAGAACGGGCCGCCCATGTGGGCCAGCAGCACCTCGGGCGCGCCGCGCGGGGTGCCGCGGAAGAGCAGGATCCCCGCGCTGCGCTTGACCGCCTTGTCCGCCTTGTCCGCCATCCGACCAGTGTGGCCGGTCAGCCGCGGGCCAGCCACAGGTCGGGGCCGAAGACCTCGTAGTGCACGTCCGCGGCGGGCACGCCGCGTTCGATGAGCTGGCTGCGCACGGCGCGCATGAAGGGCAGCGGGCCGCACAGGTAGGCCCGCAGGCCGTCCGGCAGGTCGACGCCTGACAGGTCGACCCGGCCGGTGCGGTCGCCGGGGACGGCGTCGGTGCCCGGGTCCTCGTACCAGAAGTGGGCGCTGCCCCCGGAGAGCTTCTCGGTCAGGGCGCGGTGGTCGGCGGCGTGGGCGTGGTGCCGCGGCGTGCGGTCGCCGTGGACGACGGTCACGGGGGCGCCGTAGCCGTCGCCGGCGAGCCGGTGCAGCATGGCGAGCATCGGGGTGCAGCCGATGCCTGCCGAGGCGAGCAGCAGGGGCCCGCCGTCGTCGTGGAGGACGATGTCGCCGTAGGGGGCCGACAGCTCGACCAGGGCGCCCTCGCCCACGTGGTCGTGGAGGTGGCCGGAGACCTCGCCGGCCGGATCCCCGGCGACGCCGCGCTCGCGCTTGACGGTGATCTGCCGGGTGGTGTCGCCGGGGGCGCCGGAGAGGCTGTACTGCCGGATCTGCCGGGCACCGTCGGGGAGTTCGACGCGCACCGAGACGTACTGGCCGGGGCCGAAGTCGGGAAGCGGCAGGCCGTCCGCGGGACGGAGCCGGAGGGAGACGACGTCCTCGGTCTCCTGCACCTTCCCGGCGACCTCCCAGGGGCGCCAGGTGTCCCCGGCGAGGACGCCGTGCTCGGCGTACAGCCGCTGCTCGATGGCGATGAGGGCGTTCGCCATCAGCCAGTAGACCTCGTCCCAGGCGGCGGCGACCTCCTCGGTGACGGCGTCGCCCAGCACTTCGGCGATGGCGGCGAAGAGGTGCTCCTGCACGACGTGGTACTGGCCCGGGGTGATGCCGAGCGACGCGTGCTTGTGGGCGATGCGGGAGAGCATCGCGTCGGGGCGCTGTCCGGGGTGCTCGACCAGGACGGTGGCGAAGTGCGCGATGGCTCCGGCGAGCGCCTCGCGCTGCGTGCCGGCCGCCTGGTTGCCGCGGTTGAACAGGTCCCTCAGCAACTCGGGGTGGGCGGCGAAGAGCCGGTCGTAGAAGAGCGCGGTGATCTCGGAGATCGCGCCGCCGACGGCGGGCAGGGTGGCGCGGACGGTCGCTGCGGACTTCTCGCTGAGCATGGACGGGCTCCCTAATTGGTATCTGATACTCGCATTAAAGGACGTGCGAAGGCCCGCCCTCGGCGGGCGGTCGGTTCGGACGGGCCGGGTCAGCCCCGCGGACCGGGCGGGCCGGAGCCGACCAGCCCCACCAGGACGGGTCCGGTGGGCGCGGCGGTCAGATCCGCGACGGTGAGCGGGTCCAGGGAGGCGTAGAAGGCCTCCTGCGCCCGGCGCAGCGCGCCGCGCAGCCGGCAGGCACCGGCGAGCGGACAGGGCGTCTCGCCCTCGCAGTCCACGACGTCGCCGACACCCTCCAGCTCCCGCACCAGGCGGCCGACCGAGGCCGTCCGCCCGGCGGCGGTGAGCTCCAGGCCACCGCCGCGCCCCCGGCGGGTCTCGACGACCCCGAGGTGCTGCAGCCGGGCCACCACCTTGGCCAGGTGCGAGTACGGGACCCGCATCGCCTCGGCCACGTCCCGGGCGGTGGACGGCTCGTCCTTGACGGACAGGGCCATCACCGCGCGGAGCGCGAGGTCGGTGGACTTCGTCAGGCGCATACCTTGAGGCTAGATAATGCGCATCAGGGATTCAAGTTAAGAGGGGGGCGTGCGGCCCACGTCACACGTACTCCGTGGCGGCGTCCAGGAGCCAGTCGGCGAGGTACCCGGCGAAGGAGGAGCGGACCAGTACCCAGAAGCCCGCCCGCACCTCCTCCCTGGCCACCAGCACCACCTGGGCGCGGGCCAGCGCGGTCTGCGCGCAGCGGCCGGCGGTGAACGCCCGCGGGTGCAGGTCGAGCGAGCAGCCGTGGGCCAGCAGGTCGCGGGCGCGGGGGCCGGAGACCAGCAGGGTGGTGCGCTGGGCGGAGACGTCGGTGACGGAGACGTGCGCCTCGCCCGCGGCCTTGCGCAGACGGGCCTCCAGATCCTCCTGGGCATCGGGCGGCCCGACGACCAGCCACTGGTCGGGGCCGAGCCACAGGACCGCCAGGTCCCCGGTGCGGACGGCCGTGCAGGGCTCCAGGGGCAGCGGTGCGCCCAGGGCGAGCCCGGCGGCCTCGGCAGCCGGGCCCCGGAAGTCCAGGCGCAGGTCGATCTGCGTGAGGAAGGGCAGTTCGGCCAGGCGCAGGGCGCCTCCCGAGGCGCGGGTCGCGGCGGCGAGCCGGCCGGCCGCGGCCGACAGCGGACTGAGCCGGGCGACGGTGTCAGCCATCACGGCGGGCCCCCTCGGGGTCGTAGAGGACGGGGGAGGCGACGGTCACGGGCACCAGACGGTCGCCGACGGGCGCGTACAGCCGCTCCCCCATCCGCTCCCGGCCGCCCTTGACCAGGGCGAGCGCGAAGGTGCGGCCGAGGGCGGCACTGCGGTAGCTGGAACTGACGTGGCCGAGCGCCGGGACGGGCGGTCCGGGCAGTACCGGGTCCGCGACGAGGTGGGTGCCCTCCGGGAGCAGCAGGCCCGGGTCCTCGGGCAGCAGGCCGACGAGGTGCTTGCGGTCGGGGCGTGCGGTGTCGGTGCGGGTGTGCGACCGCTTGCCGATGAAGTCGCGCTTCTTCTTCGACACGACCCAGCCCATGCCGAGGTCCTGCGGGGTGACCGTGCCGTCGGTGTCCTGGCCGACGATCGGATAGCCCTTCTCGGCGCGCAGCACGTGCATCGTCTCGGTGCCGTACGGGGTGGCGCCCGCGGCCCGCACCGCCTCCCACAGGGCCGTCGCCCGCCAGGGCAGTACGTTGATCTCGTACGCGAGCTCCCCGGAGAAGCTGATCCTGCACACCCTCGCCGGCAGCCCCGCCACCGTCGCGTCGCGCCAGGCCATGAAGGGGAAGTCGGCGTTGTCCACGGCCAGTCCGGGGGCGAGCGCGCCCAGCACCTCGCGCGAGCGCGGGCCCACGAGGGCGACGGTGGCCCACTGCTCGGTCACCGAGGTGCAATGGGCGCGCAGTTCCGGCCACTCGGTCTGCAGCCACTCCTCCATCCAGTCCAGCACGGCCGCGGCGTTGCCCGTGGTCGTCGTGACCAGGAAGCGGTCCTCCGCGAGCCGGATGACCGTGCCGTCGTCGAAGACCATGCCGTCCTGGCGGCACATGACGCCGTAGCGGATCATGCCCGTGCGCAGGGTGGACATCAGGTTGGTGTAGAGCCGGTCCAGGAGCTCCGCCGCGTCCGGGCCCTGGACGTCGATCTTGCCGAGGGTCGAGGCGTCCATGAAGGCCACGTCCTCGCGGGCGGCCCGGCACTCGCGAAGGACGGCCGCCGCCATGTCCTCGCCGGGGCGAGGGTAGTACCGGGGGCGTTTCCACTGCCCCACGTCCTCGAAGACCGCGCCTCCGGCGAGGTGGAGGTCGTGCAGCGCGGTCACCCGGACCGGGTCGTGGAGCGCGCCCCGGTCGCGGCCCGCGAGCGCGGCGAAGGACACCGGCGCGTACGGGGGGCGGTACGTCGTCGTGCCGAGCGCGGACACCTCCACGCCGAGCAGGCCCGCGACGACGCCCGAGGCCAGGACGCCGGAGGTCTTCCCCTGGTCGTTCGCGGTGCCCGCGGTGGTGTACCGCTTGGTGTGCTCCACCGAGCGCATCCCCGTGCCGGCCGCGCGCGCCAGGTCGGCCACGGTGACGTCGCGCTGCAGGTCGACGAAGCGCGGGCCGGGGGCCGGGACGGGGACGTCGAAGAGGGCGGTCGGCGGGCGCCCGGGTCCCGGCTCCGCCGGGGGGACGAGGGGCCGCGCCGGCGTGAAACCCTCGGCCGCGAGCGCGCGGGCGGCGGCCGCCACTCCCTCCGCGGGTGTGGCGGCGAACTCCACTGCCTGGTGCGTCGATCCGGGCACCGGGACGAAGGTGCCGAGGGCCCCGTCGTACCGCAGGGCACCGCCCGCCTGGCTGTAGAGGTGGCCCACGGGGTTCCAGCCGCCCGAGACCAGCAGCAGGTCGGCCTCGATCCGCCGGTCGCCCACCAGGACGGCCGTCAGCCGGTCCGTCCCCTCGGTGCCGGTGACGTACGCGCCGTCGCGCGCGTCGACCACCGCCGCGATCTCCACGCCGGCGGCGGCCAGGTCGCGCACGACGTCGCCGGTGCTGTCGTTGGTGGTGAACACGACGGCCCGGCGCCCGGGTACGACGCCGTAGCGGCGGACGTAGGCGCGGGCCGCTCCGGCCAGCATGACGCCGGGCCGGTCGTTGTCGGGGAAGGCCAGCGAACGCTCGTGCGCGCCGGTGGCGAGGACGACCCGGCGGGCGCGGACGCGGTGGACGCGTTCGCGGGACACGCGGGCGGGGGCGGCGGCACCGAGGTGGTTCGTGCGCCGCTCGACGGCGAGGACGTGGTTGTCGTCGTAGTGGCCGAAAATCGTCGTACGGCGCAGGACGCGGATCCCGGGTTCGGCGGCGAGGAGGGCCTCGGTCTCCGCGACCCAGTCCAGGTGCCGTCCGCTGCCGAGCAGGCTGCCGCCCGGTTCCGGCTGGTCGTCGGCGAGGATCACCCGCGCCCCGCTGCCGGCCGCCGCGGCCGCCGCCGCGAGCCCGGTGGGGCCCGCTCCGACGACCAGCAGGTCGCAGTGGGCGTGGACGGCGTCGTAGCGGGCGGGGTCGGGCTCGGTGGCGAGCCGGCCCCGACCGGGCAGGCCGGTCGCCACGAGGCCGTGGTACAGCTCGACGGTCGTCGCGGGCAGCATCGGTTCGGGGAACGGGAACTCGATCTGCACCAGGGCGTTGGGCTCCTCCACCCCGGCGGAGAAGATGCCGCGCGGACGCCCCAGCCTGATGCCGGTACCGGTGGCGACGACCCCGTGGGCGAGCAGCGCGGAGGCGAGGGTGTCCCCGCGGTAGCCGGTGTACGTGGTGCCGTCGAAGGTGAACGTCAGGGGCGTGGCGCGGTCGATCCGCCCGCCCTCGGCGAGCCGGAAGGGCTGTGCCGGGTCACGCGCGGGCCGCAGGGCGGGGGCCGGGGCGGCCGGCGCGCGGGACGGCGTCGGGCCGGCGGGCGGGGACGCGGCCGGGCCGAGGTCCGGGGCGGACGCGCCGGTGACGAAGCGGTTCGTCGCCGTGTCGCGCACCGCGTCGAACCAGCGGCGGCAGCCCGCGGTGTGCATCCAGCGTTCGGCGAAGGGACCCTTGGGGTTGTCGCGGAAGAAGAGGTGGCGGGCCCACTCCTCGTCCGTCAGGGCCGCCGGGTCGCGCGGGTAGGCGAGGTGCGCCTGACCGCCGTAGTGGAACTCGGCCTCGTCGCGGGGCCCGCACCAGGGGCAGGGGATGAGCAGCATCGATCGGGCTCCTCAGTGGGCGACCGCGGCCGCGCCGTGCTCGTCGACGAGCGCGCCGGTGGTGAATCGTTCGAGCGAGAAGGGCACGGCCAGGGCGTGCGGGCTGTCGTGGGCGATGGTGTCCGCGTAGACCCAGCCCACGCCGGGGGTGGCCTTGAAACCGCCGGTGCCCCAGCCGCAGTTGAGGTAGAGGCCGTGGACCGGGGTGAGGCCGACGATCGGCGAGGCGTCCGGGCTGACGTCGACGATGCCGCCCCAGGTGCGCAGCAGGTGGGCGCGGGCGAAGACCGGGAAGAGTTCCAGCGCGGCGGCCATCTGCCGCTCGATGACGTGGAACGCGCCGCGCTGGGTGTAGGAGTTGTAGGCGTCGATGCCCGCGCCCATGACCAGTTCGCCCTTGTGGGCCTGGCTGACGTACACGTGCACCGCGTTGGACATGACGACCGTGGGGTGCACGGGCTCCAGGAGTTCGCTCACCAGCGCCTGCAGCGGGTGGCTCTGCAGCGGCAGGTCGAAACCGGCCATCCGCGCCAGCACCGAGGTGTGGCCGGCCGCGCAGAGCGCCACCTTGCCCGCGGCGATGGGCCCGAGGTTCGTCCGTACGCCGGTGACCCGGCCGTCGTGGACGTCGATGCCGGTCACCTCGCAGTTCTGGACGAGGTCGATGCCGGCCGCGTCGGCCGAGCGGGCCAGGCCCCAGGCCACGTGGTCGTGCTTGGCGATCCCCGCGCGGGGCTGGTAGGTCCCGCCCATCACCGGATACCGCACGTCCGGCGAGGTGTTGACGATCGGGCAGACCTCCTCCACCTGCGCGGGGTCGAGCCACTGGGCGTCGACTCCGTTCAGCCGGTTGGCCTCGACCCGGCGGACGCCGTCGCGTACGTCCTGGAGGCTGTGGGCGAGGTTGAGGACCCCGCGCTGGGAGAACAGGATCGGGTAGTCCAGTTCCTCCTCCAGGCCCTCCCACAGCTTCAGGGCGTGCTCGTAGATGCCCGCGCTCTCGTCCCAGAGGTAGTTGGAGCGGATGATCGTGGTGTTGCGGGCCATGTTGCCGCCCGCCAGCCAGCCCTTCTCCAGCACGGCCACGTCGGTGATGCCGTGGTTGCGCGCCAGGTAGTGCGCGGTGGCCAGGCCGTGCCCGCCGCCGCCGACGACGACCACGTCGTAGGAGCGCTTGGGTTCGGGCGTGCGCCAGAGGAACTCCGGGTGCTCGGGGAGGTCGGCACCCGGGGTGCGCGGGGTCATCGGGCGTCGTCTCCGTCCTGCGGCAGGTGCGGGTAGAGCGGGTGCGCGGCGGCGAGCGCCTCGGTGCGGGCCCGCAGCGCGGGCAGGTCGGGCGCGGGGCCCAGGGCGAGCGCGACGACGTCGGCGACCTCGGCGAAGTCGTCCTCGGTGAAACCGCGGGTGGCCAGGGCGGGCGTGCCGATGCGCAGCCCCGAGGTGACCATGGGCGGGCGCGGGTCGAAGGGGACGGCGTTGCGGTTGACGGTGACGCCGATCGAGTGCAGCAGGTCCTCGGCCTGACGGCCGTCGAGGGCGCAGGCACGCAGGTCGACGAGGACGAGGTGCACGTCGGTGCCTCCGGTGAGCAGCGACACGCCCGCCCGCGCGGCGTCGTCCCGTGTCAGGCGCTCGGCCAGGATGCGGGCACCGGCCAGGGTGCGGGCCTGGCGTTCCCTGAACTCCTCCCCCGCGGCGACCTTGAAGGAGACCGCCTTCGCGGCGATCACGTGCTCCAGGGGGCCGCCCTGCATACCGGGGAAGACCGCCGAGTTCAGCTTCTTGGCGAGGTCCGCGTCGTCGGTCAGGATCACTCCCCCGCGCGGGCCGCCGAGCGTCTTGTGGGTGGTCGCGGTGGTGACGTGGGCGTACGGGACGGGGTTCGGGTGGAGCCCTGCGGCGACCAGGCCCGCGAAGTGCGCCATGTCGACCAGGAGCAGCGCCCCGACCTCGTCGGCGATGCGGCGGAAGGCGGCGAAGTCCAGCTGCCGGGGGTACGGCGACCAGCCCGCGATGATCATCTTCGGGCGGTGTTCCTTGGCGAGCCGCTCGACCTCGTCCATGTCGACCCGGTGGTCGGTCGCGGAGACGTGGTACGGGACGACGTCGAGCATCTTCCCGGAGTAGTTGAGCCGCATCCCGTGCGTGAGGTGGCCGCCGTGCGCGAGGTCCAGCCCGAGCACGGTGTCGCCGGGCCGCAGCAGGGCGAAGAGCACGGCGGTGTTGGCCTGCGCCCCGGAGTGCGGCTGGACGTTGGCGTACGCGGCGCCGAAGAGGGCCTTGACGCGCTCGACGGCGAGCCGCTCGGTGACGTCGACGTGCTCGCAGCCGCCGTAGTAGCGGCGGCCGGGGTAGCCCTCGGCGTACTTGTTGGTCAGCACCGAGCCCTGGGCCTCCATGACGGCGGCGGGCGCGAAGTTCTCCGAGGCGATCATCTCCAGGGTGGACCGCTGACGGGCCAGTTCGGCGCGCAGCGCGGCGTGCACCTCGGGGTCGAGTTCGGACAGGCGGGCGGTCAGCGGGTTCATGCGCGGGGCTTCCTCTCAGCGGCGGCGTCGGAGGTCTCGCGGTGGTGCCGTCCGTGGGGTGTCAGCCGCGGAGGCGGGACATGGCCGGGTCGAACAGCGGCTCCGCGGCGACCCGCGCCGCCACGCGCCGGTCGAAGTAGGCGATGTCGAGGGCGCGTCCCGGCACGGCGAGCTCCGCCGGCAGCCAGGCGTAGGCGATGCCCTTGCCGACCGTGTAGCCGTAGGCGGCGCTGGTGACGTACCCGACGGGCCGGTCGCCGTCGTACACCGGCTCCTTGCCCATCACCACGGCGCCCGGGTCGTCGACGGTCAGGCAGGTGAGCCTGCGCCGCACCTGGTCCCGGCGCCGGGCGAGCGCGGCCTTGCCGGTGAAGTCGTCCTTGTCCTCCCTGACCGCGAAGGCGAGGCCGGCCTCGTACGGGTCGTGCTCGAAGGTCATGTCGGTGCCGAAGGAGCGGTAGCCCTTCTCCAGACGCAGGCTGTTGAAGGCCCCGCGCCCGGCCGGGATGCCGCCCAGCGGCCGGGCGGCGGCCAGCAGGGTGTCCCAGAGCTTCAGGCCCAGGTCCGCCGTGGTGTACAGCTCCCAGCCCAGTTCGCCGACGTAGGACAGCCGCATCGCCGTGACGGGCACGGCCCCCACGTGCGCCCGTTTGGCGCGGAAGTACTTCAGTCCGGCGTCGGAGAAGTCGGCGTCGGCGAGCGGCTGCAGGACCTCCCGGGCGAGCGGCCCCCACAGGCCGATGCAGCAGGTGCCCGCGGTGATGTCGCGGACCGCGACGGTGCCGTCGGCGGGGAGGTGCCGGGTGAGCCAGTCCAGGTCCAGGTTGCCGTTGACGCCGACCTGGAAGAGGTCGCGGCCGAGCCGGGCCACCGTGATGTCGCTGCGGATGCCGCCGTCGTGGTCCAGGAGCAGGGTGTAGGTCACCGACCCGACCGACTTGTCGACGTTGCCGGTGGTGAGCCGCTGCAGGAAGGCGGCGGCGCCGCGTCCGGTGACCTCCAGGCGCTTGAGCGCGGTCATGTCGTACAGGGCGACGGTCTCCCGGGTGACCTGGGCCTCGGCGCCGACGACCGGCGACCAGTAGCGGGCCGCCCAGTCACCCGGGACGGGGAGGGAACGGCCCGCCACCAGGCCGGCGTTGCTCTCGTACCACTGCGGCCGCTCCCAGCCGTTCGCCTCCAGGAAGAACGCCCCGAGCTCCTCCTGGCGGGGGTGGAAGGGGCTGGTGCGGATCGGGCGCGGGGCGCCCGTGGGCTGGAGCGGGTGGATGATGTCGTAGACCTCGACGAAGTTTCGGCAGTCGCGGGCGAGCACGTAGTCGGGGGCGAGCTGGTGCGGCTCGAAGCGGTTGACGTCGCATTCGTGGAGGTCGAATGACGAGCAGTGGCCGTCCACCAGCCATTCGGCCATCGCCCGGCCGACGCCGGCCGAGTGCGTGACCCAGACGGCCTCGGCGACCCAGAACCCCTTCACCTGCGGCGACTCGCCGAGCAGCGGCATGCCGTCGGTGGTGAAGGAGAACAGGCCGTTGATGCCCTCCTCGACCTTGGCGTCACGGGTGGCGGGCAGCAGGGACCGGGTCTCGGTCCAGGCGTCGGCGAAGTCGTCCTCGGTGAACTCCAGGACGGACGGCATCCCGTCCGCGGCGTCGAACGAGGCGATGTCGTCGACGGGGACCGGCATGGGGCGGTGGCCGTAGGAGCCGATGCCGATGCGGTCGTGGTGGTCGCGGTAGTAGAGGTCGGCGTCCTGGTGGCGCAGGATCGGGCGGACGGCCTCGGCGGCCTGGCCCGCCAGGGCGGGGACCGGGCCGGTCCAGGCGAGCTGGTGGGCGAGCGGGGTGAGCGGCAGCTCCATGCCCGCCATCCGGGCCACCTTGGGGCCCCAGATGCCGGCGCAGCAGACGACGACGTCGGCCGCGAGCTCGCCGCCGCGGTCGGTGACGACCCCGGTGACGCGGCCGTCGTCCTGGGTGACGGCGAGGACTTCGTGACGTTCGAGGAAGCGGACGCCGCGCGCGGCGGCACGCCGGGTCTGCGCCTCGACCGCGAGGACGGCCTTGGCGAGGCCGTCGGTGGGGACGAACAGTCCGCCCAGGACGCGTGAGCGGTCCAGCAGCGGGTGCAGCGCGGCGCATTCGTCGGGTCCGACGACCCGGGCCTCGACGCCCCACGAGGTCACCCAGCCGTGCCGCCGGTGCAGTTCGGCCAGGCGCTCGGGGGTGGTGGCCACCTCCAGACCGCCGACCTGGAGGAAGCAGGGCCGTCCGTCGACGTCGAGGGAGCGGAGCTTGTCGACGGTGTAGCGGGCGAGTTCGGTCATGGTCTTGGAGGGGTTGGTCTGGAAGACCAGGCCCGGGGCGTGGGACGAGGAGCCCCCGGTGGCGGGGAGCGGCCCCTGGTCGACGACCGTGACGTCGGTCCAGCCGGCGGAGGACAGTTCGTCGGCCAGCGCCGACCCCACGACACCCGCTCCGATGATGACCACGCGGGGTCCCGTCATCGCCAAACCTCCCAGTTGCTGTCAGCGCAACATGATTCAGGTTGCGCAACTCAATGTGCCGGGCGCCGGAGAGGGTGTCAAGAGGCCCGCCAGGGGCGGGAGAAGGCCGCCCGCAGGCGCCTGGAGCGGCCCCGGGAGGGCCTGGTGACGGCCCGGGGAACGACGGTGCCCGGCGGGCTGTCGGAACAGCCCGCCGGGCACGGGAACGGCGCGTTGGGGCGCGGTGCGCCCCGGTGGCGCGGCGCGGGGTTACTTGCCCCAGGCGTCCACCTTGCCGGGGTTCGCCTTCACCCACTTCTCGGCGGCGGCTTCGGGGCTCATCTTGTCGACGGCGATGTACTTGGCGACGAGGTTCTGGTCCTCGTTCGTCCAGCTGAAGTTCTTCACCAGGTCGTAGGCCGGGCTGCCGGAGCCGGCGAACTTCTTGCTGACGATCTTGTCCAGGTCGTAGACGGGGTAGTCACAGGCGACCTTCTCCGCGTCGGCGTCGCAGCCGGCCTCGTACGGCGGCAGCTCGACCTTGGCGAGCGGGACCTCCGACAGGAACCACTGCGGCTCGTAGAAGTAGCCGAGCAGCCACTGCTTCTTGGCCTCGGCCTGCCGGAAGGCCTGGATCAGCGCGGTCTCGCTGCCCGCGTACACCACCTTGAAGTCCAGCTTGAGGTTCTTCACCAGGGCGGCGTCGTTGGTGACGTACGACGGGTCGCCGTCCAGGAGCTGGCCCTTGCCGCCGGACTCGGAGGTGCGGAACTTGTCGGCGTACTTGTCGAGGTTCTTCCAGTCCGTGATGTCCGGGTGCTCCTTCGCCAGCCACGGCGGCACGTACCAGCCGATCACGCCCTTGTTGCCGGTCGGGCCCGCCTCGACGGCGGTCTTCTGCTGCTCGACGTACTTCTTCTTCAGGTCGTCGTGGCCCCAGTTCTCCAGGATCGCGTCGACCTCGCCGGTGCCGAAGCCCTGCCAGGCGATCTCCTCCTTGAGGTCCTTCTTCTTGACCGTGCAGCCCAGCTTCTCCTCGGCGACGTACGCCACGACCGCCGCGTCCGCCTCGTAGCCGACCCACGGGTTGACCGCCAGGTTGAAGGTGCCGCACTTGCCGGAGGATCCCCCGGAACCGGCCTCCGACCCGCCGACCTTGGCGCCGCCGCAGCCGGTGAGGACGAGCCCCAGTGCCGCGGCCCCGGCCGCCCCGGCACGCCATCGCGCCGACCGGCCGGCCGCCGTCAGGTGTGTTGCCATGTGTCTACCGCCTCCTGCCCTAGCGCCCGCCGGGCACCCTCGTGGTGCGCCCGGCCGCGGCCTGAGTGATCCGGTCGAACATCACGCCGAGCAAGACGATGGCGAGTCCCGCCGCCAGCCCCTTGCCGTACAGCTCGCCCTGCGAGAAGCCGGCCACGACGTCGTAGCCGAGGGCGCCCGCACCGACCAGGCCGCCCACCACGACCATCGACAGCACGTAGATCAGGCCCTGGTTGGTCGCGAGCACCAGGGCGCCGCGCGACATCGGCAGCTGGACCTTGGTGACGAGCTGCCAGGTACTGGACCCGGCCGCCGCCGCGGCCTCCACGGTCGTCCCCGGTACGCCCCGGACGCCGTCGGCGACGATCTTCACCGTCACGGGCGCGGCGTACACGACGGCGGCGACGATCGCGGTGAAGCGGCTCGCGCCGAACAGCGCGAGGAACGGAACGAGGTAGACGAAGGGCGGCATGGTCTGCGCCGCGTCCAGGCCGGGCCGGACGATCCGGTCGGCGAGCGCGCTGCGGCCCATCCACACGCCCACCGTGACCCCGAGCAGCATCACCAGCAGCGTCGCCACGACGGTCGAGGCGAGCGTGGTCATCGCGTCCTGCCACACCCCGGTGCCCACCAGCAGCCCCACGCACACCGCGGCGGTGCCGCCGGCGCCGAGGCCGCCGAGGACCGTTCCCAGGGCCACCAGCACGAGGCCGGTGAGCCACCACGGCGAGTCGGTGAGCAGGGTCTGGAAGGGGTTGAGGAGCGCGTTGGTGAGCACGTCGCGGACGGCGCCCGTGACCCCGGACAGGTGCTCCTGCGCCCAGGTGGTCACGGTGTCGGCGGCACTCGCCAGGGAGCGCCCCGCTCCGCCCTCGCCGGGGAACTCCGCGGCCCAGACGTAGGTGTGGGACAGCCAGGCGGCGACCGCGGCGGCGACGGCGCCCGCGGCGAGCAGCGGCCTGCGCCAGCGCCGCGGGCGGCCGCCGGAGCCCTGCCCCCGCTCCGTCCTGACGGCGGCCGCGGTGGTGACCCGGTCCAGGACGATGGCCATGACGACGATGGCGAGGCCGGCGTTGAAGGCGGTGCCGACGTCGAGCGACTGCAGGGCCTGGACGACGGTCTTGCCGAGGCCGGGGGCGTCGATGAGGGCCGCGATGGTCACCATGGACAGGGCCGCCATGATGCTCTGGTTGACGCCCATCACCACGGTGCGCCGCGACATCGGCAGCAGCACCTTGGTGAGGGTCTGCACCCTGGTCGAACCGAGCGACTCCGCCGCCTCCACCGTGGTCGCGGGCACCGAGCGGATGGCGTGCGCGGTGATGCGGACGGCGGGCGGCGCCGCGTAGATCAGGGTGGCGATGGTGGCGGAGGCCGGCCCGATGAGGAAGAAGAGGGTGAGCGGCGCCAGGTAGACGAAGGTCGGCATCGTCTGCATGAAGTCCAGCACGGGGGTCAGGACGCGGTTCACCCGCGGCGACAGCCCGGCCCACACGCCCAGCGGGATGCCGAACAGCAGCGCCACCAGCACCGCCGACACGGTGAGCGCCAGGGTGTCCATGCTCTCCTGCCACAGGCCCTGCAGCCCGAAGAAGGTGAAGCCCGCGACGGCCAGCAGCGCCACGCGCCAGTTGCCCAGCGCCCAGGAGACGTAGCCGGCGATCGCGACCACGCCGAGCCAGCCGATCTGCGGCACCGGGCGGCCGTCGGGCGGCTGCGAGATCAGCGTCTGGACGAAGGTCACCAGGGTGTCGATGACCAGCCGGATCTCGTTGAAGAAGTAGAGGAAGAGCGGGTTGCTGTTGCGGTCCGCGCCGATGGTGTCGTTGACGTCGTTGAACCAGCGGTGCAGCGAGGTCAGGTCGGCCGCCGCGAGGGCGAGCGTCTGCCGGCCGCGCAGGAGCGCGAAGAGCACCAGCCACAGCACGACGATGCCCGCCACGACGGCCCGGCGGCGCAGCCGGACGGGCGCGAGCCGTTCGCGTGCCCCGGAGGCGGCGACCGCCATCACGCCCCGCCTTCCCGGCCCGCGACGACGGCGAGGATCTCCTCGTCGCCGACGACGCCGAGCAGCCGTCCGTCCTCGACGACCCTGACCGGCTTTTCGGCGGCGAGCACGGCCCGTGTCGCCTCGCGGACAACCGTGCCGGGGCCGAGTTCGGGGCCGTCGAGGGCGTCGTCGGGCCGCGGGTCGCGCATGATCCAGCGGAGCGTCAGCACGTCGGCCCGCGGCACGTCCTTGACGAAGTCGCGCACGTAGTCGTCGGCGGGGGCGCCGACCAGTTCGTCGCCCGTGCCGCACTGCACCGTCCGGCCGTCGCGCATGATCAGGATGCGGTCGCCGAGCTTGAGTGCCTCGGACAGGTCGTGGGTGATGAACACCATCGTCTTGCCGACCTCGTGGTGGAGGCGGATGACCTCGTTCTGCATGTCGCGGCGGATCAGCGGGTCGAGCGCGGAGAAGGGCTCGTCGAAGAAGAGGATGCCGGGGTCCCCCGCCAGTGCCCGGGCCAGGCCGACGCGCTGCTGCATGCCGCCGGAGAGCTGGTCGGGGTAGGAGTTCTCGTAGCCCGCCAGGCCCACCAGTTCGACGACCTCCAGGGCCCGCTTGACGCGCTCGGTCCGGCCCATGCCGCGGATCTCCAGGCCGTACGCGACGTTGTCGACGACCCTGCGGTGCGGCAGCAGGCCGAAGTGCTGGAAGACCATGGAGAACCTGTTGCGGCGCAGTTCGCGCAGCCGTTTGGCGTCGGCGGCGCGGATGTCCTCGCCCTCCAGGACGACCTGGCCGGCGGTGGGTTCGACGAGCCGGGTCAGACAGCGCACCAGGGTCGACTTGCCGGAGCCGGACAGGCCCATCACGACGAAGACCTCGCCGGGCGCGACGTCGAAGTGGACGTCGCGCACGGCCGCGGTGCAACCCGTGCGCTCCATCAGCTCACGGCGGCCGAGCCCGCGCAGCTCCTGCGATTCCGGCACCCTGTCGGCCTTCGGCCCGAACACCTTCCACAGCCCGCGCACGGAGATGACCGCGTTCCGGTCCTGGTCCTGGTCCTCGTCGTGGGACGCGCCGCGCCGCTGCGGCACATCGGTCGGTGCTGGGGTCACGGTCGGCCTCTCCTGGGCGTTCAGCCGCGGAACCAGTGCTGCGGCCTGGGTCGGATGTTCTGCCAGATGTGCTTGGGCTCGCGGTACTCGTCCAGGCCGGTCGGTCCCAGCTCCCGGCCCACGCCCGAGTGGCCGAAGCCGCCCCATTCCGCCTGCGGTACGTAGGGGTGGTAGTCGTTGATCCACACGGTGCCGTGGCGCAGCCGGCGGGCGACCCGCTGGGCGCGGCCGGCGTCCCCCGTCCAGACGGCGCCGGCGAGGCCGTACTCGGTGTCGTTGGCGATGCGGACGGCGTCGTCCTCGTCGGTGAAGCGCTCGACGGTCAGCACGGGTCCGAAGGACTCCTCGTGGACGACGCGCATGCCCTGGTCGCAGTCGTCGAGGACGGTCGGCGGGTAGTAGAAGCCGTCCTGGAGCGCCGGGTCCGTGGGGCGGGCGCCGCCGAGGCGCAGCACGGCGCCCTCGGCGATCCCGGCGGCGACGTACGCCTCGACCTTGTCGCGGTGGGCGGCGGAGATCAGCGGGCCGGTCTCGGCCGCGGGGTCGAAGGGGCCGCCCAGGCGGATCGCGCCGGCGCGCCGTACGACCTCGTCGACGAAGGCGTCGTGGACCGTGTCCTGCACGATCAGCCGGGCCCCGGCGGAGCAGACCTGGCCGGAGTGCAGGAAGACGGCCGTGAGCGCGAAGTCCACGGCCGTCTCGAAGTCGGCGTCGGCGAAGACCACGTTGGGGTTCTTGCCGCCGAGTTCGAGGGCGACCCTCTTCACCGTGGCGGCGGCCGCGCCCATGACCCGCTTGCCGGTCTCGAGACCGCCTGTGAAGGACACCATGTCGACGCCGGGGTGCTCGGCGAGCGGGGCGCCGGCCCCGGGCCCGGCGCCGAGGACCAGGTTTCCGGCCCCGGGCGGGAGTCCGGCCTCCTCCAGGGCCCGCATGAGGAGCACGGAGGTGGAGGGGGTCAGCTCGCTGGGCTTGAGGACGAACGTGTTGCCCGCGACGAGCGCGGGCGCGACCTTCCAGGAGGCCTGCAGCAGCGGGTAGTTCCAGGGGGTGATCAGGGCGCAGACGCCGACCGGCTCGTACTCGACACGGCTGACGGCGTCGTCGCGGCCGGTGTCGACGACCCGTCCGGCGGAGGTCCCCGCGATGCCGCCGTAGTGGCGCAGGCAGGCGACGACGTCGGCGACGTCGTACTCGCTCTCCACGAGCCGCTTGCCGGTGTCGAGGGATTCGGCGCGGGCGAATTCCTTGGCGTCCCGTTCGACGATGCCCGCGGTGCGGAGCAGGAGGGCGCCGCGTTCGCGCTCCGGGGTGCGCGGCCAGGGGCCGTGGTCGAAGGCGGCGCGGGCTGCGGCGACCGCGGCCTCCGCGTCGGCGCCGGTCGCCTCGGAGACCGTCGCGACGAGCACTCCGTCGGCGGGGCAGCGGATCTCCCGGCGGCCTCCGGCCACCGCCTCGCGCCACTCTCCGTCCAGGTACAGGTCTGCCACGCGCGGAGTCCTCGCTTCGTTGCACATAGCGCATCGAATTGCTTGTGGTGGAACACCCTGTCCGAACGGCCACCGGCCGTCAAGGGGTGGCACGGGGTGTACGGCACATCTTGATCCGGTGAACGCGGCACCGGACACGATCAGTTGGCGGTGGCCTCGCGGTGCCGGTAGAACTGCGCCTTCGAGGGCGGCAGCGGTTCACGGCCGAGGATCAGATCCGCGGCCTTCTCGGCGATCATCATCACGGGGGCGTAGATGTTGCCGTTGGTCACGTAGGGCATCACGGAGGCGTCGACCACGCGGAGCCCCTCCACGCCGTGCACCCGCATGCTCGCCGGGTCGACCACGGCCATCGCGTCGGTGCCCAGCCTGCACGTGCAGGACGGGTGGAGGGCGGTCTCGCCCTCCTTGGCGACCCACGCCAGGATCTCCTCGTCGGTCTCGACCCCGGGGCCGGGCGAGACCTCGCCGCCGTTGAAGGGGGCGAGCGCGGGCCGGCCGAGGATGTCGCGGGCGACGCGCACCGCCTCGACCCACTCGCGACGGTCCTGTTCGGTGGACAGGTAGTTGAAGCGCAGCGCGGGCTTCTCGCGCGGGTCCCTGCTCCTGATCTTCACCGAGCCGCGGGCGTCGGAGTACATCGGCCCCACGTGCACCTGGTAGCCGTGGCCGCCGGCCGGGGCCGAGCCGTCGTAGCGCACCGCGATGGGCAGGAAATGGAACATCAGGTTGGGGTAGTCCACGTCCTCGTTGCTGCGCGCGAAGCCGCCGGCCTCGAAGTGGTTGGTGGCGGCGGGACCCTTGCGGAAGAGCCACTGCAGACCGATGAAGGGGTAGCGCCACTTGGCCAGGTACGGCTGCATGGAGACCGGCTGCGTGCAGGCGTACTGGACGTAGACCTCCAGGTGGTCCTGGAGGTTCTCGCCGACGCCGGGCAGGTCGTGCACGACGTCGATGCCGAGCGCGGCCAGTTCCCCGGCGTTGCCGACGCCCGACAGCTGCAGCAGCTGGGGCGAGTTGACGGCCCCGCCGCAGAGGACGACCTCGCGGGCGCGCACCTGTTCGCGGCGGCCCTTGCGGCGTTCGTACTCCACGCCCACGGCGCGCTTGCCCTCGAAGAGCACCCGGGTGACCAGGGTCCGGGTCCGCACCGTCAGGTTGGGGCGCCTGCGCACCGGGTCGAGGTAGGCCCGGGCGGCGGAGAGCCGGCGGCCGCGGTGGACGTTGCGGTCGAAGGGCGCGAAGCCCTCCTGGCGGTAGCCGTTGACGTCGTCGGTGAGCGGATGCCCCGCCTCCTGGACCGCCTCGAGGAAGGCGGGGAACAGCGGGCTGGAGGCGGGCCCGCGCTCCAGGACGAGCGGACCGTCGTGACCGCGGAACTCGTCGTCGGGGCCGGCGGCGAGGCAGTTCTCCATGCGCTGGAAGTACGGCAGGCAGTGGGCGTAGTCCCAGTGCTCCATGCCGGGGCCCTCGGCCCAGCGTTCGTAGTCCATGGGGTTGCCGCGCTGGAAGATCATGCCGTTGATGCTGCTGGAGCCGCCGAGCACCTTGCCCCGGGCGTGGTAGATCCGCCGTCCGCCCATGTGGGGCTCGGGCTCGGACTCGTAGCCCCAGTCGTAGAAGCGGCTGCCGATGGGGAAGGTGAGCGCCGCCGGCATGTGGATGAAGACGTCCCACGGGTAGTCGGGGCGGCCGGCCTCCAGCACCAGGACACGGTTGGCCGGATCGGCGGAGAGCCGGTTCGCGAGGGCGCAACCGGCGGAGCCCCCACCGACGATGACGAAGTCGTACTGCACGGGAGCCATGTCAGCCTCGTCTCACTCGTCTCGCTTGAATCGCTCGTCTCGATCGCGCGGTCGACAGGTCGACTGGCGCAGCATGCTAGTACGGTGCCGCTATGCGCACCAGGTTGCGAGCCGCGCAACTTGACACCGGAGTTTCGGTCGTGTTTCCCGTCCGGACTCCGCCGGGGAACCCCGACGCTGTTGTTTACCGCGCGTATAGTTTCGCTGTGAGCAACTTCAGTGCAGATACCGAAACAACCGCTGCGCAGCCGGGCGGCGTCCAGTCCGTGGACCGGGCCATCAGCGTGCTGGAGATCCTGGCGCAGCGCGGCGAGGCCGGCGTGAGCGAGGTCGCCGCCGAGATCGAGGTCCACAAGTCGACGGCGTTCCGGCTGCTCGGCGCGCTGGAGGCACGCGGGCTGGTGGAGCAGGCGGGCGAGCGCGGCAAGTACCGGCTCGGCTTCGGCATCGTGCGGCTGGCCGGCGCGGTGACCGGCCGCATCGACATCACCCAGCAGGGCCGGCCGGTCTGCGAACGGCTCGCCGAGGAGATCGGCGAGACCGTCAACATCGCCGTGATGGAGAAGCACTTCGCGATCAACCTGTACCAGGTGCGCGGACCGGCGGCGGTGACCGCGCACAACTGGGTCGGCCAGCTCACGCCGTTGCACGCGACCTCCAGCGGCAAGATCCTGCTCGCCCACCTCTCCGCCGCGCAGCGCGCGGAACTCCTCACGGACGCGGGCCTGGAGAAACTGACCCCGCACACCCTCACCTCGCGGACGAAGCTGGAGAAGAACCTCGCCGAGGCCAGGGAGCGCGGGTACGCCTGGACGCTGGAGGAACTGGAGATCGGCCTGCACGCGATGGCCGCCCCCGTCCGCTCGCGCGACGGCGAGGTCATCGCCGCCGTCAGCGCCTCCGGCCCCTCGTACCGCTTCACCCAGGAGCGCATGCACGAGCTCGCGCCGCTGCTGGTCGCCGGGGCGGCCGAGATCAG
The DNA here is from genome assembly GCF_042891295.1 of Streptomyces sp. NPDC001902. Taxonomy (NCBI): domain Bacteria; kingdom Bacillati; phylum Actinomycetota; class Actinomycetes; order Kitasatosporales; family Streptomycetaceae; genus Streptomyces; species Streptomyces sp. NPDC001902. The sequence continues at coordinate 189,445 of NZ_JBIATA010000014.1, forward strand.
CCACCGCATGGGCTACCTGGGCTGAGCCGTGCCGAGGCGCTCGTGGACCCAGTCGTGGAAGCCGGCGATGTGGTGCTCGCTGGGGACCAGCACCCCGCCCTTGGCGTAGAGCCGGGATCCCATCGCGGGCTGGCAGCGCTCGCAGGCCTCGAAGTCCTGGCGGTTGACCCGGTCGAAGAGCTCCACCGAGCGGCCGACGTCCCTGCCCGCGGTGACGACCTCCTCCAGGTAGAGCCAGTCGCACTCGACGACCGTGCGGTCGGCCGCGACCGGGTACATGCGGTGGAAGATCACGTGGTCCGGCACCAGGTTGACGAAGACCTGCGGCTTGATGGTGATCGCGTAGTAGCGCCGGTCCTGGGCCGCGGAGACCCCCGGTATACGGTCCAGTCCCGGCGAGCCGTCCACCGTGAAGCCCTCGATGTCCGCGCCGAACTCGGCGCCGTGGCCGACGTAGTACTGCGCGGCGTAGCCGCCGGCGAACTCCGGCAGCACCTCGGTCAGTTCGGGGTGGATCGTGGCGCAGTGGTAGCACTCCATGAAGTTCTCGACGATGAGCTTCCAGTTGGCCCTGACGTCGTACACGATCCGCCGGCCGACCCTCAGGTCCTCGATGCCGTAGCGCTCCAGGGACTCCACGTCCCCGAGCCGGGTGACCACCTCGCCGACCACCTGCTCCTCGAAGGAGGGCGGGTCCTCGGCCAGGCAGACCCAGACGTACCCCAGCCATTCGCGGACGTGGACGGGGACGAGCCCGTACTCGGTACGGCCGACGTCGGGCATCTTGGTGAGGTTGGGGGCCGCCACGAGCCTGCCGTCCAGGTCGTACGTCCAGGCGTGGTACGGGCATTGGAACGCCCGCCTGACCTCGCCGCCCTCCTCGGTGAGCAGCCGGGCGCCGCGGTGCCGGCACACGTTGTAGAAGGCGCGCACCGCGTGGTCCCGGGACCGGGTGACCAGGATGCTCTCGCGGCCGACGTCCACGGTCCTGAAGGCGCCCGGCCTGCCGAGCTCGGAGGAGCGAGCCACGCAGAACCACATCGTCTCGAAGATGCGCTCCTGCTCCTGGGCGAAGATCCCGGGGTCCGTGTAGTAGGAGCCGGGGAGGGTGGCGATCAGGCTGTCCGGCAGACCGGTCGGGGTCACGGGCACTCCTTGCGGGACGTTGTGTAATGAGCAACGGAGTGTGCACTGCGCAACTGCAGCATGTGGTGCCGCTCCGGCGCTGTCAAGACGCGGCGGCGGCCAGCTGCTTGCGCCAACGGGTGAACGACCGGGGCCGGTTCATGCCCAGTACGGCGACCGGAATCCCGCCCCTGCGGTAGACCGCGAGGACGTCGCGTTCCTCCGCGACGCCCTCCTCGACCGTGACGGTGTCGGCCCCCGCGGCGCGGCCCGCGAACTGGATGCGCACGCCGTACTGGTCGGACCAGAAGTACGGTGGGCGGGGGGCCCGTTGCCCGCCCGCGCCGCCGGACAGCAGCGCGGCGACGGCGGTGGCCGGACGCTCCAGGGCACCCGTCCAGTGCTCCACGCGGTGGTGCGCACCGGCGGCCGGGTCGTACCAGGCGGCGCAGTCACCGACGGCGACGACGCCCGGCAGGCCCGTCCGGCCGTCCGCGCCGCACAGGACACCGTCGCCGAGCTCGATCCCGGACCCGGCGAGCCAGTCCGTGCACGGGCGCGCCCCGATGCCGACGACCACGGTGTCCGCGGGCAGCCTGCGGCCGTCGGCCAGGACCACGGCCACCACCCGCCCCTCGCCGTCCGCCTCGGTCCCGCGCACCCCCGTACCGCACAACAGCCGTACGCCGTGGTCGGCGTGGAGGCCCGACACGACGCCGCCCATCGTCTCGCCGAGCGGGCCCGACAGCGGGGTGGGCGCCGCCTCGACGACGGTGACGTCCAGGCCGAGGGCGTACGCGGTCGAGGCGACCTCGGCCCCGATGAAGCCGCCACCGATGGCGACGAGCCGCCCGCCGCGCGCCAGATCGGCCCGCAGCGCGCGGGCGTCGTCCAGGGTGCGCAGGGTGTGCACACCGGACCGGCCCGCCGCGCCGGGCAGCGTACGGGCAGCGGCCCCGGTGGCGATGACGACTCCGTCGGCGGTGACGGCGCTGCCGTCCGCGAGCCCGACGACCCGCGTGCCCGGGTCGAGCGTCACGGCCCGGGCGCCCAGCAGCCATTCGGCCCCGAGGTCCTCGCCGTCCGCCTCCAGGACCAGGGCCGCCTCGTCGGCCTGTCCGGCGAGGAACTCCTTGGACAGCGGCGGCCGGTCGTACGGCCGGTGCGGCTCGTCGCCCACGACCACCAGCCGGCCGTCGTACCCCTGGGCGCGCAGTGCCCGCGCCGCCGACAGCCCCGCCAGCGAGGCGCCGACCACGAGGACCGCTCTCATCCGGCTCCCCCGGCGAGCCGGCCGGCCGCGCACGAGGGCGGGCCGGGGGCGGGCGCCGACAGCCGTACGTGGATCACGCCGTCCTCGACCACGACCTCGTGCGTCCGCACGGGCCGCCGGGCCGGGGGCGCGTCCACCGCACCCGTGCGCAGGTCGAACTTCGAGGCGTGCAGCGGGCACTCGACCTCGCACCCCTCCAGCCAGCCGTCCGCGAGCGACGCGTCCTGGTGGGTGCAGGTGTCGTCGACGGCGTAGAGCTCGCCCTCCTCGGTGTGGAACACCGCGACGGGCGGGTCGGTCTCGAGCCGGAAAGCCTCGCCACGCGGGAGGTCCGCGAGCCGGCACACGGGAATCATCATGACACCTCGGTGCGTATTGCGGAACTGATTGCGGTTGACGCAACATCAGTGTGGGGGTGCCCCCCACCCCTGTCAAGGCATCGTCCGGACACCCGGAATCCGCATCTGACGGGGGCTCATCCGCAGCTCCGCGGGGGAGGCCGGCGGCGGATCGTCGCGATTCGGTCACGGGGGTTGTCCGGGTTCAGCTGAATGACATAATCCGTTCCTCTTCTGTGTGACAACGGCCGGAATACGGCCCGGAGGAAGTGACCCGCGGCATGAACGTGACCGTCTCGGCCCAGCAGCCCCGCGTGCTGGTCGTGGAGGACGAGGCGAGCATCGCCTCGATGCTCGCGATGGCGCTGCAGTTCCTGGGCTTCGACGTGGTCACGGCCGGGACCGGCGAGGAGGCGGTGAGCACGGCCGCCGACCGCGCCGCCGACGTGATCCTGCTCGACGTCGGACTGCCCGACCTCGACGGCTTCGAGGTGTGCCGCAGGCTCCGCGCCGCCCGGGTCGACGCGCCCGTCCTCTTCCTCACGGCCCGGGACGCCGTGGAGGACAAGATCAGGGGCCTGGCCCTGGGCGGCGACGACTACGTCACCAAGCCCTTCGACATCAACGAGGTCGCGGCCCGCGTGAACGCCCTGCTGCGCCGGGGCCGGGCCCCCGAGCCCGCCGGGCGCCGGCTGCGCGCGGGCTGGGTCGAGCTGGACGCGGACACCCACGAGGTGTGGCGGCACGGCCGGCCGGTCCAGGTCTCGGCGACCGAGTTCGCGCTGCTCCGCTTCCTGCTGGAGAACCCGGACCGGGTGGTGTCCAAGGGGCAGATCCTCGACGCCGTGTGGAGCTGCGACTTCCAGGGCGAGTCCGGGATCGTGGAGACCTACATCTACTACCTGCGCCGGAAGCTCGGCGACACCGACCAGTCGCTCATCCGCACCGTGCGGGGGGCGGGCTACCTGGTGAGGGCGGCGCCTGCCGGCGATACGGCTTCGCGCTGACGGTGCCCGCGCGCGGCGCTATGTTGGCCTTCGGAGGAAAGCCGACGAGAAGAGGGCACGATCCCGAACGAAGCCGCCGCCCAGGAGCCTGAAGCGCCGCTCGACCAGCCGGGAGCGGAGCGGCTGCGCCTGCTCCGGTCCTCGGGCGACGACCAGGGCGAGCGCGAGGCGCTGCGGCTGGGACTGCAGCAGGCCGTGGCGGCGCTGAACGGCTTGGGCGGACTGGTCCACCTGCGCGGGCAGGAGGCCCGGGGCGGAGTGCCCCTGCGCCTGGCCGCCAGCACCGGTCTGCCCAGGAACCTGACCCGTGCCTGGCTCTTCCTCCCCCCGCAGGACGCCACCGCGCCGGGCCGCGCGACGACCGGGGGCGAACCGGTGTGGCTGCCCACGACGGAGACGACCCCCGGCCCGCTGCCCGGCGGGTCCGGGCTCGCCGCCGTACCGCTCCCCGGCCCCGAGGGCCCGCTCGGCGCGCTCTCGGTGGTGACCGCGGACGCCGTACCGCCGGCTCCCGGCGCGTGGGAGCTGCTGCGGGGGATCGCCGCGTGGGTGTCGGAGCGGCTGGGCCGTACGGCAGCCGTCGGGTCGCGCGAACGCTGGCGCCTGGCGGAGGGCGGCTCGGGTTCCCGGCCTCGGGAGACCCCGTCCGACGTGGGCATCGGCACCTGGGAGTGGAACGTCCGCACCGGCGAGGCCTACCTCGACGAGACCGCGCGCTCCGTCTTCGGGATGTCCCCGCAGATGTACGACGGTCGCCTGGAGACCTGGGTGGAGCTGGTCCACCCCGAGGACCTGCCCTGGGTGATCGCCGACGCCGAGGAGGCCGCCCGGGCCCGCGGCGGCTTCGCCTGGGAGTACCGGGTCCGCCGGCCCGACGGGACCTTCCGCTGGGTGCAGGCCCGCGGCCGCAGCGTGCTCGGTGCGGACGGCAAGGCCGTCCGGCTCGCCGGCGTGCTGTGGGACAGCACGGAGACCCGGATCGCGATGGACGCCGCCGGCCGGGCCCTGCGTCACATGAGCGACGGCTTCCTGGCGGTCGACGACGACGGCCGCATCGCCTTCGCCAACCCCCAGGCCGAGCGGCTGCTGGGGGCGCGGCGGCCCCTGGTCGGCGCGGTGCTGTGGGACCTGCCCGGCGTCCACGACTCGGAGCTCGAGGCCCACTGCCGCCGGGCGGCCGAGGGCGACGCGACCGTCAGCGCGGACATCGAGTGGGGCGGCGGCACACGCCGCTACCACCTGCGCGTCATGCCCGTGCCCGACGGCCTGACCCTCTACCTCACCGACGTCACCGAGCACCGGCTCGCGGAGGAGGCCCGCGCCGACGCCGCCCGCACCGCCGCCGACCGCGCGGCGCACATCGGCCGGCTGACCACCGCGCTCGCCGAGGCCGTCACCGTCAAGGACGTCGTCGCCGCGGTCGCCGACCGCGTGCTGCCGCTGTTCGACGCCACCGGGCTGATCATCAAGACGCTGGAGGGCGACCTGCTGCGCGTGGTCGGCTTCGTCGGCTACCCCCCGGGCCTGATGGAGCGGCTCAGCCGGACCCGGCTCGCCGAGGGCAGCCCCAGCACCGACGCCATCCGCGAGCGCGTGCCCCGCTACATCACCTCCGCCAAGGAGTTCCACGAGGCGTACCCGGCCCGGGTCCACCTCCAGGAGTGGTCCCAGAAGCACGCCTGGGCCTTCCTGCCGCTGATCGTCTCCGGGAAGGCCGTCGGCTCCTGCGTCGTCTCCTTCTCCGAGCCGCGCCCGTTCAGCGAGGAGGAGCGCACCCTGCTGACCGCGCTCAGCGGGCTGGTCGCCCAGGCCCTGGAGCGGGCCCGGCTGTACGACGCCGAGCACGGACGGGCCCAGGAGCTGCAGCGTGGCCTGCTGCCGCGCGTCCTGCCCGAACTGCCGGCGGTCAGCGCCGCGGCGCGCTACCTGCCCGCCGTCGAGGGGACGACGGTCGGCGGGGACTGGTACGACGTCATCCCGCTCTCCGCCGACCGGGTCGCGCTGGTCATCGGGGACGTGATGGGGCACGGCATCTCCGAGGCCGTGACCATGGGGCGGCTGCGAACCGCGGTGCACACCCTCGCCGGTCTCGAACTGCCCCCCGACGAGCTGCTCGCGCACCTCAACGAGCTGGTCAGCGACCTCGGGGACGACTTCTACGCGACCTGCCTGTACGCCGTGTACGACCCCACGAACCGCACCTGCGCGTTCTCCCGGGCCGGGCACCCGCCGCCCGCGCTGGTGCTGCCCGACGGCACCGTCCACTTCGCCGGGCACTCGCCGGACCCACCACTGGGCGCCGCCACGCCGCCGTTCGCGACCGTGGAGCTCGAGATCCCCGAGGGCAGTCTGCTGGTGCTCTACAGCGACGGCCTCGTCGAATCCTCCCGCCGGGACATCGACACGGGCATGGCCGGGCTGGCGAAGGCCCTCACCGGCGCACCGGCCGCGGCGCCCGTGCGGCCGGCGGACGGCCGCCGGGGCGAGGTGGAGCGCCTGGGAAGGCTCTGCGACGAGGTCGCCGCCGCCCTCGACCCCCACCAGGAGCACGCCGGGGACGACGCGGCCCTCCTCATCGCCCGCACGCACGCCCTGTCGCCGGGCGACGTCGCCTCCTGGTCCCTGCCCGAGGACCCGCTCGCCGCGGGCCAGGCCCGCGAGCACATCCGCCGCCGGCTGGACGCCTGGGGACTGGGCGAACTGGTCATGACGACCGAGCTGATCGCCAGCGAGCTGGTCGGCAACGTGGTCCGGCACGCCCGGGGCCCCATCGGCCTGCGGCTGATCCGCAGCCGCACCCTCGTCTGCGAGGTCTCGGACGGCAGTCTCAGCACCCCCCGGATCCGGCACGCCGGCGACACCGACGAGGGCGGCCGCGGGCTGCAGCTGGTCGCCGCGCTGTGCCAGCGCTGGGGTACCCGCTACGTCCCCGGCGGCAAGTGCATCTGGACCGAGCAGGCGATCCCCTGACCGTCGTGAGAGCGGGCGATCCCCAGCGCGGACTCTGATCCCGCTTTGATGTGACTTTGATGCTCCGGTGCTTGGCTTGCGCGCATGACCACCCACGCACCGGTGTCCACGGGCCTGGATTCCTGTCTTGACCTGGGATTCACCGACTCCGGCGGAGGCGAGCCCTCGCTGCGGCGGGAGCTGTTCGCCGCCCTGATAGAAGTCGTCTCCGGCTCGGGAGAGTGGAGCGAGCAGACCGCCGCGCGGATCCGCGGCGAGGGGGTCGCCTGGGCCGCTCGGGGCGAGCCGGTGAGCGCGCTGCGGGTCGCCGTCCAGGAGACGACGGAGTACATCCTGGTCTCCGGCGGACACGCTGCGGCCGGGGCCGACGGCTCGCGCGGCGAGTTCGCCCGGCGCCTGACGGACGCGGGGCGCCGTGTGGCCCGGGAGCTGAACCGGGGCTACTTCGCCCAGTCCGGGCGGGAGGCCCCCGCCTCGGTCCCGGAGCCACCGCGGCCCGGGCCGTCCTACGCCCCGCCCGCCTACGCCGTGATGGCGCTGCGCGCGCCCGGCCTCCCCCTCGGCGACGTCGAGGCGGTGGCCCGCGGCCACGGCGGCCCCGAGACGGCCGTGCTGCCCTCGGCGCGCGGGCTGTACGTGCTCACCCCCGCGCCGCGCCACCAGGAGTCCGTCGACCTGGCGGACCGCATCCACCGCGACCTCGCCGGGACGGCCCGGCTCGCGGTGCACTGGAAGCCCTACAACGAGGTGACGGCGGGTCAGCTGCTGGTGGACGACATCTGCGCGGTGGTGGACGCGCTGGGCTTTGGACCCGGCGTCTACGAGCTGGACGACGTCCTGGTGGAGTACGCGGCAGCGCAGACGCCCGACATCGCCCAGCGGCTGGTCGGCATGGTGCAGCCGGTGCTGGACGACCAGGTGCTGCGGGAGACGCTGAGCGCGGTGATCTCCGCCGACGGCGACCCGGACCTGGCGTGCGAGCTGCTCACGCTGCGCCGCAAGTTCTTCGACCACCGGCTGCGCCGGGTCGAGGAGCTGACCGGCCGGCGCGTCGACGGCCCGCGCGACCTGCAGGTCCTCAGGACGGCCGTCGCGGTCGCCGCGATCATGCGCCAGTGAGCGCCGGCAACCGCACCCGGAACCACGCACCCGACTCCGAGGCCTCCACCCGCACCGACCCCGCGTGCGCCGCGGCGATCGCGGCCACGATGCTCAGGCCCAGCCCGCTGCCGGGGGCGGGGTGGTCGTCCCGGCGGGCGGGGCGGGGGGTGCCGCCGCCGGCGCGGAAGAACCGCTCGAAGATCCGCTCGCGCAGTTCCTCGGGTACCCCGGGCCCGCCGTCGATGACGTCGACGATCTGCTCGTCGCCCTCGCGGCCGACCCGCACCTCGGCGGGGACGTCGTGGGCGGTGTGCGCGACCACGTTGGCCAGCAGGTTGGTGACCACCTGACGGAGCCGGTCGGGGTCACCGGTCACCATGTGGGGCCCGGGTTCCACGACGAGGGTCACCGGGCGGTCGGGGTCGACGACGCGGGCGTCGGCCACCGCGTCGGCGCAGAGTTCGGCCAGGTCCACCGGGCGGCACTCGAGGGGGCGGCCCTGGTCGAGGCGGGCCAGCAGCAGCAGCTCGTCCACGAGGGCGGACATCCTGCGGGTCTCGTTCTGCACCCGGCGCATGGCGTCGTCCAGACGGGCCGGGTCGTCGAGGGCACCGAAGCGCACCAGCTGCGCGTAGCCGCCGATCGCGGTGAGCGGGGTGCGCAGCTCGTGGCTGGCGGCGCCGACGAAGTCGCGCAGCTGCTCCTCGGCCTTGCGGCGGCGGTTGAACTCCTCGTCGACCCGGCCGAGCATCGCGTTGACGGCGTCGGCCAGCGCCTCCACCTCCGCCGTCGACACCGGGGCGGCGACCCGCTGCGAGAGTGCGCCCTCGGCGGCGAACCGGCGGGCGGTGGCGGTGATCTCCTTCAGCGGCGAGATGGTGCGGCGGCTGAAGTACAGGGCGCCGAGCACGACTCCGGCGACCAGCGGCACACCTGAGACGGCCTCGATGACCACGAGGTTGTGCACCGTGGCCGCGTCGTCCGCGGTGGACTCCGCGATCACCAGGTAGCCGCCGTCGGGGAGCTTCTCGACGACCGCCCGCATCGGGGCCGGGCCGACCGTGCCCGCCCGGCCGGCGGTCGCCATGCGGTCCAGGTCGGCGCTGGACAGCCGGATGACGGCCCGCTCCACCATGGCACCGGACTCGCGCTGGACGACCCTGCCGATGGCGTCGGTGAGCAGCACCACGGCCGTCGCCCCGGCGGGCTTGAGGTCAGAGCTGGTCTCCAGTTCGTCGAGCCGGTCCTGGCGTATGGAGGCCAGCTGCTGGTCCAGCCGGTTCCGCAGGCCGTCGGCGAGGGCGTGCGCGGCGTAGACGTCCGCGGCCGCGACGCCGACCGTGGTGATCGCCAGGAAGCCGAGCGCGAGGCGCCAGTACAGCGAGCGGGGCCACCAGCGCAGCCGGCGCCGCCTGCCGGGTGTCTCCACGTGCCCACCCCTCGTCCGGTTCCGGCGGCTGCCGGGATCCGGCCGCTGTCCGAGCAGATACTAGGACAGACCCCGGGGACACCCGTTCGACCGATCGAGCCGAGGAGACCGCACCATGCGCATCGCCGTCCTGGACGACTATCAGAAGGCGGCGCACCGGTTCGCCGACTGGGGCGCGCTGGGAGCCGAGGTGGTCTTCCTCCACGACCACGTCTCCGGTACGGCCGAACTGGCCGAGGCGCTGGACGGCTTCGACGTGGTGGTCGCCATGCGCGAGCGCACCCCCTTCACCGAGGAGCGCTTCGCGGCGCTGCCGGCGCTGCGGCTGCTGGTGACCACCGGGATGGCGAACGCCTCCGTCGACCTGGACGCCGCCCGCCGGCACGGGGTGACGGTGTGCGGCACGGAGAGCGTCGCGCACGCCACGGCCGAGCTGACCTGGGGGCTCGTCCTGTCGCTGGTCCGGCACCTCCCCGAGGAGACGGCCGGGATGCGGCGCGGTGAGTGGCAGCACGCGATCGGCGGCGATCTGCACGGCCGGACGCTGGGCGTGGTGGGGCTGGGCCGGCTGGGCGCGCGGGTCGCCTCCATCGGCACCGCCTTCGGGATGCGCGTCCTGGCGTGGAGCGCCAACCTGGACCCGGAGCACGCCGCCGCGTGCGGCGCGCGGGCGGTCGGCAAGCGTGAGCTGTTCTCGCAGTCCGACGTCGTCACCGTGCACTACAAGCTCAGCGCGCGCAGTACCGGGCTGGTCGGCGCCGAGGAGCTGGGCTGGATGAAGCCCACGGCGCTGCTGGTCAACACCTCACGCGGTCCGCTCGTCGACACCCCGGCGCTGGTCGCCGCGCTGCGCGAGCGCCGGATCGCCGGTGCGGCCCTGGACGTGTACGACACCGAGCCGCTGCCCGCCGGGGACGTCCTGCGGAGCCTGCCGGGCGCGCTGCTCACCCCGCACCTGGGCTACGTCACGGAGGCGACGTACGAGGTCTTCTACCAGCAGGCGGTCGAGGACATCGCGGCCTTCCGGGACGGCGCGCCGCTGCGCGTGCTCACCGCCTGAGCGGCGGGCGCGCTTTCCGGCCGAACCGGCGTCCCGGCACCCGCGGGGCGCCGGTCCGCGTTTTCCGGGGGCGGTGGCGGGCAGAAGCTCCGTGTACAACTGTTCACCGAATTTCCCGGAACGTCGGAGCACAGGGAAGGACCGGAATGCTGTTCCTGGTGGCCGCACTGGCCCTGTTCGGGCTGCTGCTCGGACCGGTCGCGCATCTGCCGCTGCACGTGACCCTCGTCGTCGCCGCCGGCATCGTCGGGTGGCTCGCGCTGTACGCGGCACGCCGGCGCGTCGCGCACCGAAGGGAGGGGTGAGGGATGCCCGGGACACCCGTGAGCACGCGCCGTGCCCACGCGGACGGCGCGGCGGTGGCGTCGTTCGTCCTCGGACTGGTGGGCCTGCTGGTCTTCAGCGTGGTCCTCGGCCCCGCCGCCCTGGTGCTGGGCTCGATGGCGCTGTTCCAGGGGACCGCCCGCCGCGGGCGGGCCGTACTGGGGCTCGTACTGGGGGCGGCCGACCTGGTCGTGCTCGCGGTGGTGACCGCGAGCGACCACGCCTACGTGTGGTCGCTCTGACCGCGGTGGCCGCCGCACCCGTGGGTGCGGCGGCCACGGGGGCTCAGTGGCCGCGGGCGATCCACTCGTCCAGATGCGGGGCCTCGGCGCCGATGGTGGTGCTGTCGCCGTGGCCGGTGCGGACGACCGTCTCCGGCGGCAGGGTCAGCAGCCGCTCGCGGATGGAGTCGATGATGGTGGGGAAGTCCGAGAAGGACCGCCCCGTGGCGCCCGGGCCGCCCTGGAAGAGGGTGTCGCCAGTGAAGACCGTGCCGAGGGCCGGCGCGTACAGGCAGACGGCGCCCGGCGCGTGGCCCGGGGTGTGCAGCACCGTGAGCTCGATGCCGGCCACCGCGATGACCTGACCGTCCGTCAGCTCTTCGTCCGGGGAGCGCTCCGGGTGGGTCTGCTTCCACAGCGGCAGGTCGTCGCCGTGCAGCAGGATCTTCGCGCCGGTGCGGGCGGCGAGCGCGGGCGCGGCGTCGACGTGGTCGTTGTGGGCGTGGGTGCTCACGATCGCGACCAGGCGGCGGCCGCCCAGCGCCGCGGCGATGGCGTCGGCGTCGTGGGCGGCGTCGACGACGATCGCCTCGGTGTCGTCGCCGACGATCCAGACGTTGTTGTCGACGTCCCAGGTACCGCCGTCCAGCGAGAAGGTGCCCGAGGTGACGAGGTGGTCGATGCGGGCGGTCGTCACAGGACCACCACCGAGCGCAGCACGTCGCCGTGGTGCATCCGCTCGAAGGCCTTCTCCACCTCGTCCAGGGCGATGGTCTCGGTGACGAAGGTGTCCAGGTCCAGCCGGCCCTGCAGGTGGAGGTCGATGAGCATGGGGAAGTCGCGGGAGGGCAGGCAGTCGCCGTACCAGGAGGACTTCAGGGCCCCGCCGCGGCCGAAGACGTCCAGCAGCGGGAGTTCCAGCTTCATCTCGGGGGTGGGCACGCCGACCAGGACGACGGTGCCGGCCAGGTCGCGGGCGTAGAAGGCCTGCTTGTACGTCTCGGGGCGGCCGACCGCCTCGATGACGACGTCGGCGCCGAAGCCGCCGGTCAGCTCGCGGACCGCCTCGACGGGGTCGGTCTCCTTGGAGTTGACGGTGTGCGTGGCGCCCAGCTTCTTCGCCGTCTCCAGCTTCCGCGCGTCGATGTCGACCGCGATGATCTTCGCGGCACCGGCCAGCCGGGCGCCGGCGATCGCCGCGTCGCCCACGCCGCCGCAGCCGATGACGGCGACGGAGTCGCCGCGGCCCACGTTGCCGGTGTTGATGGCCGCGCCGATGCCCGCCATGACACCGCAGCCCAGCAGCCCGGCGACGGCCGGGGAGACGGCCGGGTCGACCTTGGTGCACTGCCCGGCGTGGACGAGGGTCTTCTCGGCGAAGGCCCCGATGCCGAGGGCCGGGGAGAGCTCGGTGCCGTCCAGCAGGGTCATCTTCTGCTTGGCGTTGTGGGTGTTGAAGCAGTACCAGGGGCGGCCGCGCAGACAGGCACGGCACTGGCCGCACACGGCACGCCAGTTGAGAACGACGAAGTCACCGGGGGCGACGTCGGTGACGCCCTCGCCGACCGACTCCACGATGCCCGCCGCCTCGTGGCCGAGCAGGAACGGGAAGTCGTCGTTGATCCCGCCCTCGCGGTAGTGCAGGTCGGTGTGGCAGACCCCGCAGGCCTGGATCCGTACCAGCGCCTCCCCGGGCCCCGGGTCGGGCACGACGATCGTTTCCAGGCTGACGGGGGAACCCTTCTCCCGGGCGACGACGGCACGGACCTGGTGAGCCATGGGGCACTCCTCGGCTGGTACGGAACCCTGAGACGGGCGTTTCTCATTACGGCACATTCTGCACGTGCCGCAACGCAAGCATCGACGACGGCCGACAGAGCGGTCAAGGACCGCGCAGCCGGGCCGGCCGGCGCGCTTCATTCTTACCAAGGATCTTGCCCGGCGGCCCCGTTCGGCGGGGCACGGCGTCCGGTGTCTTCCCCTCACTGGGCGTTGAACAGCATCCGCGGATTGCGGTCCCCCGCCGCGCGGGAGGCGGGCAGCAGCGAGAGTGCCACCGCCGCCGCGACGCACACGCCGACGATCAGGGCCAGCACCGCTCCCGGCGGGGACTGGGCGATCCCCGCGCCGACGCCGCTGGAGCCGGCCTGCAGGTCGATCAGCCAGTCGGAGGCGAACACCCCCGCGGTGACCCCCGCCGCGGCGGCGGCCAGGACCACCAGGCCGACGCCGGTCACGACGGTCGCCACGGTCTGCTGGGGCGTCAGGCCCACGGCGCGGTAGGCGCGCATGTCGCGGGCGTGGTCGCGGATGCCGCTGCCGACGGCGGTGGACAGTTCGGCCAGGGCGATCAGCGCGAGGACGCTGACCAGTCCGATGATCACGCCGCGCACCGGGGAGAGTTCGGCGCCGGGGCCGGTGACCTCGCGCACTTCCAGGGCGCCGTGCGACGCGTCGGTGAGGGCGCCGCGCACCGCCGCGCGGTCGGCGCCGGAACGCAGCACCAGGCTGTAGTACGAGGGCCCGATGGAGGCGTCCTGGGCCCGCAGCACGTCGAGCGGGGCGGAGATCACCCGTCCGCCGTGCCCGGTCTCGATGCTGCGGCCGACGATGTGCAGGATGTGCGGCGTGCCGCCGACGGTGACCCGGACCCACTGGCCGACCTCGATGTGCAGCGCGTCGAGCAGGCCCTGCCCGGCGAGTGCCTCGTCAGGTCCTGCGGGGCGCCGGCCCTCCGCGACGGCGAAGGGGTAGGGGTCGGCGGTGGTGCCGATCCCCCGCAGGGTGACGGACTGCGACTGGCCGGGGGCGAGCGCGGGGAGGTCGACGCCCGGGTGCGCCGCGGTGATCTCCGGTCGTGCGGCGAGCAGCTGCCGGACGGCTCCGTCGGTGAGGCCGTTGGGGCGGGCGGTGAGCGCGCCGGCCTGGCCGAGCAGTTCGGGGTGGTGCTCGAAGCGGTCGAGGGTGGCCCAGGTCCCCAGCGCCACGGTGATCATCAGGACCGGCAGGGCGAGCCGGGCCACGGCGGCCGCCGAGCGCGCGGGCCGGTGCAGTACACCGCGGCAGCCGAGCACCAGGGCGGGCGGGGTCCCCAGGCGCAGCGCGGCCCGGGCCGCGCCGGACATCCTGCGGCGTCCCGGAACGGCCCCCCGCGCGGCGGGGATCGGCGGCACGCGGCCGGCCCGCCAGGCGGCGAGCACCGTGGCCAGGGCGATGACCAGCACGGTCGCCGCGGCCGTACCGGGGAGCGCCCAGGTGTGCTGCGGCAGTCCCTGCCACAGCCCCATGGCGTCCCCCATCGGCCCGGGGATGCCCGGCGCGAGCGTCTCCGCGGCGACCGATCCGAGCACCACACCGGCGGTGGCGAGCACCGCGTGCTGCACGAGGAACATCCGGACCACCTGGGCCGGGGTGAAGCCGACCGCCTTCAGGACGGAGATGTCACGGACGTACGCCAGGACGCGGGTGGCGATGCCCCCGGTCACCGCGATCGCGGCGGCCAGCAGCGCGGCCAGCCCGAACAGGCCGAGCAGCAGCCCGAGGAGGTGGTTGTCGCCCTCGGCGTCGGCGCGGGCCTCCCGCCAGGTGGCGACGCTCGTGACGCGGTCCGGTCCGACGGCGGAGACGGCCCGCTGGATGACGAAGGCGGTGTCCGCCGGGTCCTTCAGCCGCAGCCCCACGGTCTGCCCCGCCCGCGCCTGGCCGGTGGCGAGACCGCTCACCAGCGTGGGCGACGCCCACGCGACACCGGGGTTGTCTCCCGGGGAGTAGAGCGGTTCGGCGGTCCCGGCGACGCCGACCACGCGGACGGTGCTCCGCCGTCCGTCACGGGTCACGCTGATCTCGTCGCCCGGCTCGGCCCACAGCGCCGACGCCACCGACCGTTCCAGCACGACACCGTCGCCGTCGTCGCCGTCCAGCCAGCTCCCGCGGTCCATGAGCGGCCGGCCCACCGACGGCGGGCTCGTGCCCGCGGCCCGCAGGTCGAGGGCGGCCTTCTCCCGGCCGTGCTGCGCGGTGACGGTGAGGGTGCGGAAGGGTCCGGAGACCGCGGTGACCCCGTCGATCCGCGACAGGGCGCCGGTGTCGGCGCGGCCGTCCGTGCGCAGCCAGACGTGGGCTCCCTCGGTGGCGGTGAACATCCGCTGCCAGGGGTTGGCCGCGTACACCAGCAGCGCGACGGAGAGCAGCAGCGCCACGGTGATGCCCGCGGTGGCCAGGACGATGGACAGGGCCTGGCCGCGGTGGGTGCGCAGATCGGCGAGGGCCCAGCGGGCGGTGGCGCGCACGGCGGTCAGCCCTGCAGCTTCACGACGTCGGCGGCGGCACGGGAGGGACGCGAGGCGTACGGCGGGACGTCGAGGGTGATGTCGTCGACGATCTCGCCGTCGAAGAGGCTGATCACCCGGTCCGCGGCGCTGGCCACCTTGGCGTCGTGCGTGACGAGCAGGATCGTCTGACCGCGTTCGTGGCAGCGGGTCAGCAGCCGCAGCACCTCGCGGGTGCCCTTGCTGTCGAGGCTGCCGGTGGGCTCGTCGGCCAGCAGCAGGGCCGGGCGGTTGACCAGGGCCCGGGCGAGGGCGACCCGTTGCTGCTCACCGCCGGACAGGTCGGCGGGGGTGCTGTCCTCCTTGCCCGTCAGGCCGAGGTCGGCCAGCAACTCCTGGCGCGCGGCGCGCACCTGGCGGGGCGAGCGGCCGGCGAGCAGGGCGGGCAGTTCGATGTTGTCCGCGACGGTGAGGGTGGAGACGAGGTTGAAGAACTGGAAGACGATGCCGACGCCGCGCCGGCGCAGTACCGCCCAGCGTGCCTCGCTGAGCTGGTCGACCCGCTGCCCGTCCAGCCATATCCGCCCCCGGTCGGGGCGTTCCAGGCCGCCGAGCAGATGCAGCAGGGTGGACTTGCCGGCGCCGGAGGGGCCGGTGACGGCGACGAACTCGCCCGGCCGCACCTCCAGGTCGACCCCGCGCACGGCCCTGACCTCGCCGCCGTCCACGCGGTGCGTCTTGACCAGGCCCTCGACCCGGAGCATGTGCGGCGCCGCGGGGGGCGGCTCGGCCCTTCTCATTCCAGCTCCTCCTGGCAGCGCTCCAGCCAGTCGAGGTCCGCCTGCAGATGCAGCGTCGCGCCCTCGATCAGCAGCTGCGCGATGGTGTTGTCCCGGTCCTCCCCCGCGGCGAGCCGGGACATGGCCCGCATGAGGTTGAGGTAGTGACGGCGCTGCTTGTTGATCAGGGAGACCTGGTCGGCCAGGCCCGTGGCCGGGGCGAGGGCGAGCTTCATGAAGAACTCGTCGCGCACCCGCGGCTCGCTGGACGGCTCGTCGAACCAGGCGGAGACCGCCTCCTGCCCGGCGTCGGTGAGTTCGTAGATCCGCTTGTTGGGCCGGCCGGACTGGGTGACGTCCTCGCCCCGGATCAGTCCCGACTTCTCCAGGCGCGCCAGCGTCACGTAGATCTGGCCGATGTTCGGCTGAGGATAGGCCGCACCGAAAAGCTTCTCAAGTGCCGTTTTGAGCTCGTAACCATGGGCGGGCCCCTTGGCGAGGAGTGCCATGAGCGGAAGGCGCACGCTCGACCTGCCTCCTCCCCGGCTACCTGCTTGTTAGGGGCCGCTCACCAGCCCGATCACCGGTGAGCAGGCCATCTTGCCGCAATGGCTAGTATCGCGCATGTCCAACAGGTATACATGTCCCTTCGGACGACGACGCCGTCGCCGGAAGCGGGACCTGGAGGATCGTATGCGCTGGGCGCGGGCCGCGGGCAGGACCCTGCTCGCCGCTGCCCTGCTGCTGACGGGATACGCCTCCGAGGGCGCCCGCGCCGCCGACGGACCGCCCGGCACGACGGGCCGGGGCCCGGTGACCCTCGCGACCGGTCGCGATCTGACCGGCTACCTCCAGCACGTGCTGGACGGCTGGAACCGTGGCCACCCCCTGGAGAAGGCGACGCTCGTCGAACTGCCCGAGGCGGCCGACGAGGTGCGCGCGCAGATGGCCGACAGCCTGCGCTCCGGCAGCGACCGCTTCGACGTGCTCAACATCGACGTGGCGTGGACCTCCGAGTTCGCGGGCGCCGGATGGATCGCGCCGGTCGACCCGCGTGGCCTGCCGCTGGACCGGCTGCTGCCCTCGGTGGTGGACACCGCCACCTTCCGCGAGCGGCTGTACGCGGTCCCGTACGTCACCAACGCCGGGCTGCTCTACTACCGCAAGGACATCCTCGACCGGGAGCACCTGGATCCGCCGCGCACCTGGGCGGAGTTGGAGCGACAGGCGCGCACGCTCGCCCCGAAGTACGGGATCGGCGGCTACGCCGGGCAGTTCCTGCCGTACGAGGGCCTGACCGTCAACGTCACGGAGGCGGTGCAGTCGGCCGGGGGCGGCATCCTCGGCGGCGACGGCAGCCGGGTCACCGTGGACTCCGCCGCGGCCCGCGAGGGGCTGGGCTTCCTGGTGCGCGGGGTGCGCGAGGGCTGGATCCCGGGCGAGGCACTGCGGTTCAAGGAGGAGGAGTCCCGGCAGGCCTTCGAGGACGGCCGGCTGCTCTTCCTGCGCAACTGGCCGTACGTGTACGACCTCGCCTCCGCGCCGGGCTCCAAGGTCGCGGGGCGCTTCGGCGCGGTGCCGCTGCCCGGCCCGGACGGGCCGGGCGCCAGCGTGCTGGGCGGGTCCAACCTCGCGGTCAACGCGCACTCGCGGCATCCGCGGACGGCCGCCGACCTCATGGCGTACATGACGGGTGAGTCCGTGCAGCGCCAGGTCCTGACGGAGGGTTCGCTGCCGCCGGTGTGGGCCGATCTGTACCAGGACCCCGGGCTGGTGCGCCGGTATCCCTACCTGCCGGTGCTGGAGCAGAGCGTACGGGCGGCCAAGCCGCGCCCGAAGAGCGCCCGCTACGAGCAGGTGAGCCTGGCGGTGGCGGCGGTGAGCCGGGACGCACTGGCGCTGCACACCACGCCGGAGCAGGCCGTCGCACGGCTGGACCGCGAGCTGCGGGAGATCGTGCGGGACCGCTGATCCCGCGGCGCCTTGGATGGATGTCACTGCCCACCTCATACCTACTTGTTAAGTAGCTTCGAGAACTCCCCCAACACCCCTGCGGCTCCCGGCTGCGGACCTTACCCGCACAAATTACCCCAGTAAGCGCCGTCTATCGGCAGCTCCGTTGACACCTTCCCGACACTGCTACTTAACATGCATGCATAACGAGCCACCCCGCGCGGCGTGCAGTGTCGTGACCGTCCGCGCGCCCGCAGTCAGGATGGTGACGGGTGTTCACAGCCCCTCTGGAGGACGGTTCCTCCACCGCCGCCGCCCCCTCCCCGGCACTCACCGCCGCACGCCCCTGGTGGCGCGACGCGGTGGTCTACCAGGTCTACGTGCGCAGCTTCCTGGACAGCACCGGCGACGGTGTCGGGGACCTGGCCGGCGTCCGGGCCGGTCTGCCCTACCTGCGCAAGCTGGGCGTCGACGGGATCTGGCTGAGCCCCTTCTACCCCTCGCCGCAGCACGACCACGGCTACGACGTGGCCGACTACACGGGCGTCGACCCGCTCTACGGCGACCTCGCCGAGTTCGACCGCCTCGTGGCCGACGCGCACCGGCTGGGTCTGCGCACCGTCGTCGACGTCGTCCCCAACCACTGCTCGACCGCCCACCCGTGGTTCCGCGAGGCACTGGCGGGGGGACCGGGCGGCCCTGCCCGGTCGCTGTTCCACTTCGCCGACGGACGCGGCGAGCACGGCGAACTGCCGCCCAACAACTGGCGGGCGATGTTCGGCGGTCCCGCCTGGTCCCGGGTGACCGAGCCGGACGGCCGTCCGGGCCAGTGGTACCTGCACCTGTTCACCCCGGAGCAGCCCGACCTCAACTGGCGCGACCCGCGGGTCGGGGAGCACTTCGAGCACGTGCTGCGCTTCTGGCTGGACCGCGGGGTCGACGGCTTCCGCATCGACGTGGCGGCGGGCCTGTTCAAGCACCCCTCGCTCCCCGACTCCCCCGACCCCGCGGCGGACGAGCGGTCCCGCGACTCCGTCAACCCGCTGGCCTGGAACCGTCCCGAGGTGCACGGGGTGTGGCGGCGGTGGCGCGCGATCTGCGAGGAGTACACCGCCCGCGACGGACGCGAACGCCTGCTGGTCGGCGAGGTCTCCGTCCCCACCCCGGCCGAACAGGCCCGCTACGTCCGCCCCGACGAACTCCACCAGGCCTTCTTCTTCCACCTGCTGAGCGCCCCCTGGAACGCGCAGGCGTTCCGCACGGCCATCGCCGAGGCGCTGCGCGACATCGCCGGGACCGGGTCCACCGTCACCTGGGTGCTCAACAACCACGACCAGGTCAGGACCGTCACCCGGTACGCGGGCGGCCCCACCGGGCACTTCGGCGCCGCCCGGGCGCGCGCCGCCGCGCTGCTGATGCTGGCGCTGCCGGGAGCCGCGTACGTCTACCAGGGCGAGGAACTGGGACTGCCCGAGGTCGTCGACCTGCCGGACGAGGTCCTGACCGACCCGATCTTCCGCCGCACCGGCAGCCGCCGCTTCGTCCGGGACGGCTGCCGGGTGCCGCTGCCCTGGTCGGGCCACGCCTCGCCGTTCGGCTTCACCGCCGAGAACAGCGCGGCCCGTCCGTGGCTGCCGCAGCCCGACTGGTTCGCCGAGCACAGCGCCGACCGCGCGCTGCTGGACACCGGTTCCTTCTGGCACCTGTACCGGGAGGCGCTCGGCCTGCGGGCCCGGCTGCCCCAGCTCGGCGAGGGGACGCTGCGCTGGCTGGAGGCACCGCCCGGCGTGCTCGCCTTCGTCCGCGGCGAGGGCCTGGTCTGCGCCGTGAACTTCGGCGACGAGCCGGTCCCCGCCCCCGTACCGGGACAGCCGCTGCTGTCCAGCGCCCCCTGCCCGCCGGGGGTCCTCCCCGGCAACGCCGCCGCCTGGTGGGTCCACGACCCGGCGCGCACCTGACCGTTCCGCACCACTCCACCGAAGAAGGGACACCACCCCGATGAAGCGCACCCTCGTCGCGGCCACCGCCATATGCGGTCTGGCCCTCGCGACCACCGCCTGCGGCGGTGACACCAAGGCCTCCTCCGACTCCGGCCCGGCGGCCGGCGGCCAGAAGCTCAAGGGCCAGACGGTCACCGTCGCGGCCGTCTGGACGGGCGTCGAGCAGCAGAACTTCCAGAAGGTCCTGGACGGCTTCACCGCGAAGACCGGTGCGAAGGTGGCGTACGTCTCCACCGGCGACAACTTCGCGACCGTCCTGGGCAGCAAGGTCGAGGGCGGTGACTCGCCCGACGTCGCGATGGTGCCGCAGCCCGGCGTGCTCAAGGAGTTCGCGGGCAAGGGCTGGCTCCAGCCGCTGTCGCCGGAGGTGAAGGGCGCCGCGGAGAAGAACTACGCCAAGATCTGGCAGACGTTCGGCACGGTCGACGGCACCTACTACGGCCTGTACTTCAAGACCTCCGACAAGTCGACGGTCTGGTACAGCCCGCAGGCGCTGGAGACGGCCGGCGTGCAGCCGCCCAAGACCTTCGCGGAGATGCTGGACGCCGCCCGCGCCGTCTCCGACTCGGGCCTGCCCGCCTTCGCCGTCGGCGGCTCGGACGGCTGGACGCTCACCGACTGGTTCGAGAACGTCTACCTCTCCCAGGCCGGCCCGGAGAACTACGACAAGCTGACCCGGCACGAGATCCCCTGGAGCGACCCCACCGTCGTCAAGGCGCTCACCACCTTGTCCCAGCTGTTCGGCGAGGACGACCTGCTCGCGGGCGGCCGCAAGGGCGCCCTGGCCACCAGCTTCCCGGACTCCGTCGCGCACGTCTTCGGCAAGAGCCCCAAGGCCGGCCTGGTCTACGAGGGCGACTTCGTCGGCGGTGTCATCTCGGGTGACCTGGGCGGCAAGGTCGGCGAGGACGCCAAGTTCTTCCCCTTCCCCTCGGTCGACGGCGGCCCGGCACCGGTGGTCGGCGGCGGCGAGGCCGCCGTGGCGCTGAAGTCCGGCAAGAACGCCAAGGCCGCCATGGAGCTGATCGCCTACCTGGCCACCCCCGAGGCCGCGCAGATCTGGGCCAAGGCGGGCGGCTTCCTCTCCCCCAACACGAAGCTGGACCCGGCCTCCTACGCGGACGACACCCTGCGCACGGCCGCCAAGTCCCTGGTCGACGCCGGTGACACGGTGCGCTTCGACATGTCCGACCAGACCCCGCCCGCCTTCGGCGGCACGCCCGGCAAGGGCGAGTGGAAGATCCTGCAGGACTTCCTGCGCGACCCCTCGGACCCGAAGGCCACCGCGGCCGAGCTCGAGGCCGCGGCCGCCAAGGCGTACAAGGGCTGAGGCCGGATCATGTCCGCCCTCACCCGCAAGGTGCCGTCCGCCCCGGCGGGCGGCACCGCCCCGGCCTCCGTCCGGCGGCGTTCACGCCGGGCTCGCATCACGGCGATCGTCTTCGCGCTGCCGGCGCTCGCCCTGCTCGGCGCCCTCGTCGGCTACCCCATCCTCTTCTCGGTCGGCCGCAGCCTGTTCGACGCGAGCGGCGACCGCTTCGTGGGACTCGCCAACTACCAGGAGATGTTCAGCGACCCGGCCACCCTCAAGGCCGTCCGCAACACCGCGATCTGGGTCGTGGCCGCGCCGGCGCTGCTCACGGGCGTCGGCCTGGTCCTGGCCGTGCTCACCGAGAAGATCCGCTGGGCCACCGCCTTCAAGCTGCTGATCTTCATGCCCATGGCGGTCTCCTTCCTCGCCGCGGGCATCACCTTCCGCCTGGTGTACGACCAGGACCCGCAGCGCGGCGTCATGAACGCGGTCGCCGTCGCCGTCCACGACACCTTCAACGACTCCTCCGCCTACCCCGGGGCCCGGCCCCGCGGCACGGACGTGCTGAAGGAGTCGGGCGACGGCGGCTACCAGGCGGTCGCGCGGGTGGAGCCGGGCAAGGGCGTCACGCTGGGCCTGGTCGGCCTGCCGCCCGCGTCCCTGCCGGAGCAGGCCCGCCCGGCCGCGCCCGCGCAGACCTCCGACGACGCCGTCACCGGCGTGGTCTACCTGGACTTCGTCCCGGGCGGCGGGGGCACGCCCGGCGCCGTGGACCCGCGGGAGCGCGGCCTGCCGCACATGGCGGTCGAACTGACCAAGGGCGATGCCGTGGTCGCCACCACGACCACCGGTGACGACGGTTCCTTCCGCTTCGCAGGAGCCGGGGACGGCCCGTACGGCGTCCGGCTGCCCGGGAAGAACTTCGCGGAACCGTACGCGGGCATCGACTGGCTCGGCCCGACACTGATCACCCCGGCGATCATCGGCGCCTACCTGTGGATCTGGACCGGCTTCTCCATGGTGCTGATCGGCGCCGGGCTGTCCGCGCTGCCGCGCGAGACGCTGGAGGCCGCCCGGATGGACGGCGCGGGCGAGTGGCAGATCTTCCGCAGGATCACCGTTCCGCTGCTCGCGCCGGTGCTGGGCGTGGTCTTCGTGACACTGGTGATCAACGTGATGAAGGTCTTCGACCTCGTGTACATCATCGCGCCGGGCCCGGTGCTGGAGGACGCCAACGTCCTGGCGCTGCAGATGTGGCTGGTCTCCTTCGGCGGCGGCAACAACCAGGGCCTGGGCAGCGCGATCGGTGTCGTCCTGCTGCTGCTGGTGCTGCCGGCCATGGCCCTCAACATCCGACGCTTCCGCAGGAGCAACCGATGACCGTGCAGACCGCCGCTCCGCACCCCGCTCCGCCCACCCCGCCCGGCGGGACGTCCGGCCGGACCCCCGGGCGTCCCTCCGTGGCGGGCCGGCTGGTCTCGGTGCTGCGCGGGGGGCTCGTCCAGGTCCTGCTGACGGTCGTGGCTCTGATCTGGCTCACCCCGACGGCCGGGCTGTTCGTCTCCTCGCTGCGCAACTCCGACGACAACGCCGGTTCCGGCTGGTGGACCACCCTGCTCCACCCCGGCTCGCTGAGCTTCGACAACTACTCCGCGATCCTCGGCGACAGCGGGATCACCCAGGCGCTCTGGAACACCGTGCTGATCTCGGTGCCCGCCACGGCCGCCGTGGTGGTCCTCGCCGCGCTGGCCGGATACGCCTTCGCCTGGCTGGAGTTCCCGGGGCGCGACTGGGTCTTCCTGGTGGTCGTCGGCATGCTCGTGGTACCCGTGCAGATCGGGCTGCTGCCGGTCGCCAGGCTGTTCCGGGAGGTCGGGCTGTTCGGCACGACCGCGGGCGTGGTCCTCTTCCACGTGGCGTACGGACTGCCGTTCGCGATCTTCCTGCTCCGCAACTACTTCGCGGAGATCCCGCGCGAGATGCTGGAGGCCGCCCGCATGGACGGCGGGACGGAATGGACGATCTTCCGGAAGCTGGTGCTGCCGGTGGGCCGTCCGGCGATCGCGAGCCTGGCCGTCTTCCAGTTCCTGTGGGTCTGGAACGACATGCTGGTCGCGCTGATCTTCGCCGGCAGCGACGCGCAGCCTCTCACGGTCGCCCTGCAGTCGCAGATGCGGCAGTTCGGCTCCAACATCGACGTGCTGGCGCCGGGGGCCTTCCTGTCGCTGATCGTGCCGCTGGCGGTCTTCTTCGCCTTCCAGCGCCACTTCGTGGAGGGGGTCATGGCGGGATCGGTGAAGTAGGTGAGGCAGGTGAAGTAGCCGCCGGGCCGCCGCGGGAGCGGGTGCCGCGATACGTCGGAGGTCTTTCTTGTCAGTCGCCCTGATCCCCCTTAGGGTCGGGGCGGAGGACAGGACTCCTCCGACGTATCACCGCACCCGCGGTCGTCTTCTCCCCTCCCGCGAGGACTCGTCAGCCATGCCCCTGCAGCCGTGGTTCGCCGACGCCAAGCTCGGCATCTTCATCCACTACGGGATCTACGCGGTCGACGGCGTGCCCGAGTCCTGGGCCTTCTACAACGGCGAGGTCCCCCACGAGCGGTACATGCGCCAGCTCGACGGGTTCACCGCGGCGCGGTACGAGCCGCGTGCCTGGGCCGGGCTCTTCGCCCGCGCGGGCGCCCGCTACGCGGTGCTGACCGCCCGGCACCACGACGGGGTCGCCCTGTGGGACACCGCGCAGGGCGACCTGTCGGTCGTCCGGCGCACCCCGGCCGGGCGCGACCTGATCGCCCCGTACGCGCAGGCGCTGCGCGAACACGGCCTGAAGGTCGGGCTCTACTACTCCCACTCGGACTGGAACCACCCGGACTACCCCAGCGTCGTCCACCCCGCCCCGCCCACCGACGACGTGGTGACCAGCCCCTTCGTCGCCCCGGCGGACGGCACGGAGGACCCGGCCGCCTGGGAGCGCTACCTCGCCTACCGCGACGCCCAGGTCGGCGAGCTGGTCGACCGCTTCCGGCCCGACCTGCTGTGGTTCGACGGCGAGTGGGAGCGCAGCGAGGAGCAGTGGGGCCTGGACGCCCTGGCCGCGCGGATCCTCGCCGGGAACCCGGAGACGGTCCTGAACGCGCGCATGCTGAGCCACGGCGACTACGCCACACCCGAGCAGGGCATCCCCGTCGAACCGCCGGCCGGGCCGTGGGAGCTGTGCCTGACCGTCAACGACTCCTGGGGCTTCCAGCACGCCGACCACCGCCACAAGTCGGTGCGCCAACTGGTCCGCTACTTCACCGAGACGATCGGCGCCGGCGGCAACCTGCTGCTGGACGTCGGCCCCCGTGAGGACGGCACCATCACCCCGGAGCAGACGGCCCGCCTGGAGGGCCTCGGCGACTGGATCCGCGGCCACGCCGACGCCGTGTACGGCACCGTCGCCGGCCTGCCGGCCGGACACCACTACGGCCCCAGCACCCTGTCCGCCGACCGCCGCACCCTGTACCTGGTGTGCTTCGACGCCCCGCGCGAGACGGTCGCGCTGCGCGGCCTGCGCAACCGCGTCCGCCGTGTCTCGGTGGTGGGCACGGGCGCCGGGCTGGGCCACCACGTGACCGGCGGGCTCCACGACGTGCCCGGCGTCACCTGGATCGACGCGCCCTCCCCCGACGCCCTGGACCCGCACGCCACCGTCCTCGCCCTCGAACTCGACGGCGAACTGGACCTCTACCGCGGCACCGGTCGTGCCTAGCTCCGTGCCGCCCTCCTGTGAGGTGCCTTCCCGTCCCTGCTTCCGGAACCCTCCCGCGCTGCCCCACGAGGTGGTGGCCGAGACCCTGGAACGGGCCCTGCGCGACCGCGCGCACGAGGCCGAGGCGGCGAGCGTCCTGGTCGGGAGCGCGCTGAACGACGACGACCGGCGGTTCGTCGAGCACTGGTGCGTCGAGGTCGGGACGCGGGCCGTGCCGGGAAGTCCCCTTCTCGGCCTGGCCGGTCTGTGCCTGGGGCACACCGCCAGACGGTTCGGGCGCCTCGGCGACGCGGCCCTCGCGCTGACGGAGTCGCTGGCGGCGCGCGCGGAGGCGGATCCGTCGGACGTGGACACCCGGGCCCTCGACGGCCGTGCCGACGTCAGGAACTTCCTGCGCCTTCGGTGATCGGGCCGCACCGGGACGTCCGGCGCGGGGCCCGGTTCCTGGATGACCCATTCCAAGGGATGCCTGCGGGGGGGGTATGGGGCGGGCGGCGGCCGAAGCCACCGCGAGACGGTCAGGCGGTGGGCTGCCGCCCCTGGTTGTCGAGGTGGCAGCGGGCGGTCAGGCGTCAGGGTCGACTTCGGGGTGCGTGAACCGCACGGGCTTGCCCAGCGACCGGGCGTAGGCGATTTCGGCTCGGGTGCTGTCTCCGATGTAGTCGCCGACCACGAGCACCTCATCGGCGAGCCGGATCTTCGCCCGGTGCAGATCGTCGAGTCGAACCTTCAGCGCCTCGGCCTCGACAGGATCGGACCAAAGTTCGTGCGGCGACTTCATGTCACAGCCCGGTTTGACGACGATCCTTCCGGCTGTGGTCTCCCGCAGATCGGCCTCGTCCATCTCGGTCATGAAGCGGGTGGAGCCGCAGATCACGACGATATGCGGGAGGCTCAACAGCTTCTTCGCGTCGGCGAGCTTCTCCTCGGGGGTGAGCAGTTGCGGGTATGACACCGGTTCCTCCTGGTGGTGCGGTCCAAGGGGTGCCTGCGGAGACGAGAACGAGGGTGTCCAAGATCGTTTCGTCGAACGACGTGGACACCCTCGCGACAGCACTCTATGCGACGGCCGACGACATGCCGACGGAGCATCCTTCCTCAGGCGGAACGTGCGAGCGCGTCGCGGTTGACGGCGTGGGCGAGGGGCGCACCGTGGGCGAGACGTTCGATCTCCTCGATCGCGGTCTCGGCGAGCCGGGCCAGTTCGCCGCCGAGCGAGCCGGCGACGTGCGGGGTCAGCAGGACGTTCGGCAGATCGTAGAGCGGCGAGTCGGCGGGCAGCGGCTCGGGGTCGGTGACGTCGAGGACGGCGTGCAGCCGGCCGGAGACCAGTTCGGCGGTGAGCGCGGCGGTGTCGACCAGCGAGCCCCGCGAGGTGTTGATCAGCGTGGTCCCGTCCCGCAGCAGCGCCAGGCGCGCGGCGTCGAACAGGTGCCGGGTCTCGGGCAGTTCGGGGGCGTGGACGGTGACCACGTCGCCGAGCAGGCACAGTTGGTCCAGCTCGACCGGCTCCGCACCGAGCGCGACCGCCTCGCCGGGGTCGAGGTGGGGGTCGTGGACGAGCAGGCGCAGGTCGAAGGGGCGCAGCAGCTCGATGACCCGCCGCCCAATGCGGGAGGCGCCGACGACCCCCACGGTACGACGGTAGTTGCCGATGCCGGGGCACACCCCGGAGGGCTCCGGCCGGCGGCGGGCCGCCCGGTAGGCCTGCGCCGAGGCCAGGACGCGCTTATTGGCGAACAGCACGGCGGCGACGGTGTACTCGGCAACCGGCAGGGCGTTGGCCGCGGCGGCGGTGGAGACCTGGATGCCGCGCCGCCACACGGCGTCGGTGACGTGCTGCTTGACCGATCCGGCGGCGTGGACGACCGCGCGCAGCGCGGGCATGCGGGCCAGCGCCGCCTCGTCCAGCGGCGGGCAGCCCCAGCCGGTGAGCAGCACCTCGGCCTCGGCGAGCGGTTCCGCCACGGCGGGGTCCCCGAAATCCTCGACGAGCAGGGCGGGGTCGACGCGGGCGACACGGCAGAGCCGTTCGAGCGCCGCGTCGCCGAGGACGGCCTCACGGGTCCCGGCGCTCATGGCCAGGACGGTACGGGGACGGTGGTGCGCGCGGGTCACGTGGCGGCTCCCCCTGTGGAGACCTGCGGACGGGTGAGGGCGCCATCATTCGCACGTGACCCGGCGCCGTCAAGGGCGGACCGGGCCTCCCCGGCCCCGGCACGCGCACCGCCGCGGACGCCGCACACGGGGTACCGGACCGGGAGCCGGGCCGGTACCCCCGTCGGGGGTCAACTGCCCGCGGCGAGCACCGTCTCGTAGCCCGGCAGGACGACGTCGCGGATGATCGCGTTCCGCTCGTCGAAGGGGAGGAACGCGCTCTTGAGCGCGTTGACGGTGACCTCGCGCAGGTCCTCCGCCGTCCAGCCCGCCTCGGTGACGAGCAGCTCCATCTCGCGGGTCATGGTGGTCGCCGAGACCAGCCGGTTGTCGGTGTTGAGGGTGACGCGGAAGCCGAGTTCGCGCAGGAGGGTGATGGGGTGCTCGGCGATGGAGGTGGCGGCGCCCGTCTGGAGGTTGGAGGTCGGGCAGACCTCCAGTGCGATGCGGCGGTCGCGTATCCAGCCCGCCAGGCGGCCGAGCTTGCCGTCCACGATGTCCTCGGCGAGGCGGACGCCGTGGCCGATCCGCAGCGCACCGCAGACCTGCACCGCCTGGTGGATGCTGGGCAGGCCGTGGGCCTCGCCCGCGTGGATGGTGAAGGGCACGTTCTCGCGGCGCAGGTGCTCGAAGGCGGCGAGGTGGTCGGCGGGCGGGAAGCCGTCCTCGGCGCCCGCGATGTCAAAGCCGACGACGCCCGCGTCGCGGTACGCGACGGTGAGGTCGGCCACCTCGCGGCTGCGGTCGGTCATGCGCATCGCGCACAGCAGGGTCCCCACGCGGACCGGCGTGCCCGCGGCGGCGGCCTTCGCCATGCCGGCGGCCAGGCCCTGCTGGACGGTCTCGACGACCTCGGCCAGGGTCAGGCCCCGGTGCACCAGCAGCTCGGGCGCGTAGCGCACCTCGCCGTAGACGACGCCGTCGGCGGCGAGGTCCAGCACGTACTCCTCGGCGACGCGCAGCAGGCCCTCGCGGGTGCCCATCACGGCGATCGTGTGCTCGAAGGTGGCGATGTAGCGGACCAGGTCGCCGGAGTTGGCGGCGTCGTAGTACCAGGCGGCCAGCTCGCCGGGGTCGGTGGCGGGCAGGGTGTGGCCGATCTCCGCGGCCAGTTCGACCAGGGTGGCCGGGCGCAGGCCGCCGTCCAGGTGGTCGTGGAGGACGGCCTTGGGGAGCCGGCGGATCAGGTCGGTGTCGAGGGCGGTCACGCGGTGGGCTCCTGGTCGGTGGGGGCGGTGGCGGCGGGCTGGAGGAGGTCCCAGCGGTTCCCGTAGGGGTCCTGGAAGACGACGACCGAGCCGTACGCCTCGTGGCGGGGCTCCTCCAGGAAGGTCACCCCCGCGGCGCTCATCCGCGCGTGGTCGCCCGCGAAGTCCTCGGTGTGCAGGAAGAAGCCGACCCGTCCGCCGGTCTGGTCGCCGACCCTGGACAGCTCCGCGTCGTTCTTGGCGCGGGCGAGCAGCAGCCCGCTGCCCGCGGCGCCGCCGGGCGGGCGCACGACGACCCACCGGCTGCCGCCGGGGCGCGGCTCGTCCTCGACGAGCTCGAAACCGAGGGCGCCGGTGTAGAAGGCGATGGCCTCGTCGTAGTCGCGGACGACGAGGGTGACCAGGGCGATACGGGACATGCGCGAACGTTATACGTAACACCACGACCCGGGCAAGACGCTCCCTCCGGCTGGGAGGGGCGCCTGTCCCTGCCCGGGCGGGGCGGCGGCCGGCCGCCCCGCCCGGCCCCTGGGTCAGCCCGCCTCGGCCTGCCGGACGCGCAGGGCGCGGCGCCGCAGCGCCCGGGCGTGCCGCCGCTCGTCCTCGGCCGACGCCGGCCTGAGCTCCGCCACCGGCCGGGGCCTGCCGTCGGCGCCGGTGGCCACGAAGACCAGGTGCGCCGTGACGACGTCGGTCACCGGGCCCGGGGTGTCCCAGCGCTCGGCGGTGACGCGGACGCCGACGTCCATCGAGGTGAGGCCCGCGTGCTCCACGACCGCGTGGACGGTGAGCAGGTCACCGGCGTGCGCCGGATGGAGGAAGGCCATCCCCTCCACGGAGACGGTCACCGCGGGGCCCGAGGCCTCCTCCAGCCGCGCACGCGGCATGTCACCGGGCACCAGGTGGCCGGCCAGGCCTCCGACGGCGACGAGGTCGTCGTCCCGGACGTTTCGGTGGGCGTGGCACACCCCGAACTCGGTCTCCCGCAGGGCCTGGTGGTTCCCGTAAATTGCTTCCATGGGGGCACGGGACGCACAGGACGAACCGATGCGAGGCGGCCGGCGATCGGAAGGGCGGGGCTCGGGCGAGGGCTCCGCGCATCCCCTGGCGCTCCTGCTGGCCGGCGTGGTGTTCCTCGCGGCGGGCGTCTGGCTGCTGACCGCGACGGCCAGGGACACCCTGGCCGTGCGCTACGGCGTGCACACGGTGGGCACCGTCCGCGAGGCCCGCGACGCCTCCGGCGACGGCCGGCTGTGGGTGACCTTCACCGTGGCGGGCGCCGAGGTGACCCACCCGCTGCCGCCGGGCACCAACCGCCGCCAGGTGAACCACGGGGACCGGCTCCCCATCGTCTACCGGGCCGACCGTCCCGAGCGGGTCGTCGCCCGCCGTGACGTCGGGCACGGGCCCCTGCTGTTCTGGTCGGGGTTCACCGCGGTGGGACTCGTCCTGGCCGGCTGGTCCGGCCTGGCGCTGCACCGCGCCGGCCGGCGGCGGACGCGCGGCGGCCCCGGGACGTGGGTCAGTCGGTGGGGGTGATGTGGCCGTCGCGGAGTTCCAGGACGCGGTCGGCGAGGGCGAGGAGTTGGGGGTCGTGGGTGGCGACGAGGGCGGTGACGCCTTCGCTGTGGACGACGGCGCGCAGGAGTTCCATGACGGCGCGGCCGGTGTCGGCGTCGAG